>JAPLTZ010000339.1 GCA_026397895.1 Verrucomicrobiota bacterium
GACGGCAGCCACGGCGGCTGGGCCAAACAAAGCGCCGCGCAGGAAAAAAGTCAGGTTGTGGACTTGAACGACATCGCCGCCCGCCACTACGAGCAGCTCGGCGCGGAAAAGATGCGCGCCGACATCTTCATCAACGAACACACCCACACCTCCATCGAGGGCGCACGGCTCAACGCCGCCGGCGTCGTCGAGGGCTTGCGCGGCCTGAAAGACTGCGCGCTGGCGAAATACCTTTTGCCGGAGTCGCAGGTGAAGTTGCCGCCGCTGCCCGCGCCCGTTTTCAAACCCGCGTTCTGGCCGCTCGCGCCAACGCCGCCGCTGGGCTGGAACAGTTGGGATTGCTTCGCCACCACCATCACCGAGGCGCAGGTCAAGGCGCAAGCCGACGTGATGGCCGACAAGCTCAAATCACACGGCTGGCAATACGTCGTCGTGGACGCGCAATGGTTCGAGCCCGGCGCAGACGGCTTCAACTACCGCAAGGACGCGCGGTTTGCGATGGACGAATTCGGCCGCCTGCTGCCCGCTACGAACCGTTTTCCGAGCGCGGCGAACGGCGGCGGCTTCAAGGCGCTCGCCGATTACATCCACGGCAAGGGCCTGAAGTTCGGCATCCACCTGATGCGTGGCATTCCGCGCCAAGCCGTCACGGAGAATTGCAAAATCAAAGGTTCAAATTCCCGCGCCGCTGACATCGCCGACACCAAGGATGTTTGCTCGTGGAACAAGGACAACTACGGCGTGGACATGAAAAAGAAAGGCGCGCAGGAATATTACAACTCCGTCTTCGAACTCCTCGCATCGTGGGGCGTGGACTTCGTGAAAGTGGACGACCTGAGCCGCCCCTACCACACCGCCGAGATCGAAGCCATCCGCAAGGCCATTGACCGCACCGGCAGGCCCATCGTCTTCAGCACCTCGCCCGGCGCGACGCCGCCCGAGCAGGGCTACCACGTCAGCGCGCACGCCAACATGTGGCGCATCAGCGACGATTTCTGGGACAAATGGAGCGACCCCAAGTCCTCCATGCACGGACTCAAGGAACAATTCCCCCGGCTCGCGACGTGGGCTTCGTTCACCGGACCGGGACATTTCGCCGACGCCGATATGCTCCCGCTCGGCGTCATCGCGCTCGGCAAACGCAAAACCAACTTCAAGCCCGACGAACAGCGCACACTGGTCACGCTCTGGAGCATCGCGCGCGCGCCGCTCATCATGGGCGGCGACCTGACCAAGCTCGACGACTTCACCCTGTCGCTGCTCACGAACGACGAAGTCCTCGCCGTTGACCAGACCGGCCGCAACGCACACCAAGTCTTCAACCGCGACGGCCTCATCGCCTGGAAGTCCAGCGCCCCGAACTCGCCGAATAAATTCGTCGCCCTCTTCAACCCCACCGACAGCGCGGCGAAAGTTTCCGTGACACTCGCTGAACTCGGCTTGTCCGGCTCTGTCACAGTCCGCGACTTGTGGGCGCAAAAGGATTCAGGTGAGTTTCCCGGCAGTTACGCCGCCGAGATTCCGCCGCACGGCACTGGGCTTTACCGGTTCTCGCCAAAGTAAAATTGGCTACCGCAGCAACGCCGCCGCCGTCCAGAGAACGGGTGCTTGCCCGTGAAGATTGCCCGCCTCGCGCGGGCGCTGGAGATAAAACTCGCGGGTCTGACCCTTGTTCGTGCCGATGCACACCTCGCGGAGATTGGCATCGGCGTCGAGATATTTGACCAGACCCAGCCACGCCTTGCGCGCCACCGGGCCGTAAGTTTTGCCGTCGAGCCAGCCGTGCTTCACCCCCGTGACCAGCGCGAAATCAAACATCGCCGAGCCGGAAGTTTCCGGCCACGCGTCCGACTGATCCAGCAACTGCCGCCACAATCCGTCTGCGCCCTGACATTTCAGCAGCGCCGCCATCATCGTCCGATAACCCGCCATGATGCGCGCGCGCTGCGGATGTTTTTCCGGCAACGAGCGCAACAGTTCCGCCATGCCCGCCGCCACCCAACCGTTGCCCCGTCCCCAGTAGAATGGCGCGTTCGTGCCGTGGAAGAAGAGTCCGTTCGGTTGCTGCAAGCGGTCGAGATACGCCGTCATCGTCAGCGCCGCGCGATCGAGATACTTTGTCTCGCCGGTGGCGCGGAACGCCTGCACCTGCAGCGCCGGAATCATGAACATGTCATCAATCCAATACCGCGCCTCCGCCGTGATGCCGTCGGGCGTGACCTGTCCCCACTGTTTGTCCGCGAGACTTTTCCCCTGCGTCAAAAACCTTTCGTCCTTCGTCTGGATGAATACCTCCAGCGGAGCGATGCCAAAAACCCGGTAATCCACATGCGCCTTGGACGAGACCCGCCGTGCGCCATCCGGCGTCAGGAACTGCGCGAACTTCGCGACCAGCCGCGCCTGCAAGTTTGTGTCCCCAACCAACTGCGCCACGCTCAACGCGCCATATTCAGCGA
>JAPLTZ010000117.1 GCA_026397895.1 Verrucomicrobiota bacterium
GACGGCGGCTTTGGCGAGTTGGGGAATCAGTTTCTTGCGCGCGGCAGTCAACGCTTTGCCGGACTTCTGGATTTCCGTGTCCAGCTTTTCCATCGCGGCGTTGAGGCGGGCGAGTTCGGCGTCGCGGCTTTCGAGCGCGCGCAACTTTTCCTTCGCATCGTCGCCGAACGCGATGACTTCGGCGATGCTCGGGCCGTATTTTCGCTTGAGTGTGTGGAGCAGATTCAGCCGCTCCTCCAGTTCCGCGAGGCGCGCGGGGTCAACGTCCACCTTGTCGGCGTAGTGCGAGACGGCGGACTGCAACTCGCGCAACGTCTCGCTCGCCTGCGCGTGCAACTCCGCAAGCGGCGCGGCGCTGGCATCCACGCGCTGCAGCTCCTGCAACGTGCGCCCGACCGCGCCGGCCTGCGTGAGCAGCGAGCTGTCGCTCTCGCTCAAGACGTCGAGCGCGGTCTGGCTCAACTGGAGCAGCTTGGCGGCGTTGCTGGCGCGGTGAAATTCCTGCTCGACGGTTTCGTCCTCGCCGGGTTGGAGGCGGGCGGTGGAAATTTCCTGAACTTGAAAGCGCAACAGGTCGAGCTGCTGCGCGTAGGTTTTTTCGTCCACGATGAGCGCGGACTTTTCGGCTTCGAGCGCGGCGCGGCGGCGGACGAGTTCGCCGAATTCCTCGCGCTGCATTTCCAATTTGCCGAACGCATCCAGAATCAAAAGCTGCTTGGCCGGGTGCAGCAGTCCACGAGCCATTCGCCGATGCTGGCGAGGACGGCGAGCGTGGTGGCGGAGCCGTTGACGAACTGGCGGTTCGTGCCGGCGCTGGTGAAGGTGCGTTTGAGAACAAGCTGGTGGTCTTCGCACGGTTCCAAGCCGTTCTCGTCGAGAAAAGATTCCAATCTGGCACGAACGCAATTTTGGACTGCGCCGGCAGAGCGCAGCGGCGACGGCGCTTTCGGACGGACGGACGATTCACTGCCTGCGAAAGCGGGGTCGCGCTGCGCTTGCCCCCGCAGTCCAAAATCGCCACGGGCATTCGCAGCCATTTTTGAAATGTCGAACACCGCCTCGACCGAGCACGAATCGCCGCCGCTGCGGATGAGGGTGCGGTCGGCGCGGTCGCCGAGGACGAGGTTGAGCGCGCCGATGATGATGGACTTGCCCGCGCCGGTCTCGCCGGTGATGACGTTGCCGCCGGGCTGGAGTTCCAGCGTGAGGTAGATGACCACAGATGGAAAAAACAAAATCTCTGAGCAGCCACAAACTCCTTCCTCGACAGGGCGCAAAAGCAGATTTAGCGTCGCCCGAAAAGATGCCAACGTGCCCCATTTGCCTGAAGTCCTTGGAAACCGTCCGCCAGCGCGAAGGGCTAATGTATCCCTGCCGGACTTGCGATGGCAGGGCAATGACCATTCCGCAAGTTCGCCGGATGATGGGCGACCTTGTCGCCGTCAGGATTCTGCGGCTGATCAACCTGACTCGCTTGACAAGCAATCGCCCGTGTCCATTTTGCAACAAGCCGATGGTGCTAATCAGCATACACGAGCCGAAGCTTGCGTTGGAATCATGCCGCGCCTGTGCTGTGGTTTGGTTTGATGCCCCGACCTACGGACTGTTGCCGGAACTTGCGACAGTGTCGACCAACTCATTGCCGATGCAGGCCACGGAAATCATCGCCCTGAACCGTTTGCGGGAATTGAAAGAGCGCGAAAAGGAAGCGCAGTCGAAACGAAAGAAAAGAAAGCGGCAGATTATTGAGGATTCAGCGGACGGGCTGACGCGGTGAAACGCGAACGCGGGCGGGGAATCATTTTCATTCGCCGCCTTTCGCGGTTCTGCTATTTTCCTTGGCGATGTCGTTTTCGTTCACATTTCTGGGCAGCGGGACTTCGCAGGGCGTGCCGCTCATCGGCAAGGAGTATCCGCCGGAATTTCTGGCAGCCTAAACCACCACGGCTTCGCGCATGGCGCGGGTAGCAGGAACAGGGATTTCTTTTCTGGCCTGACGCAGTTCTTCAATCTCTTCGTGAACCAGCTTGCAAAGTTGCGCGTAGGTTTCTTCTTCCGTCGCGCCGTGGCAGACGCCGCCCCACGGAAACAAATCGGGGCAATAGCCGACGTAACAGTTGTCGTCGTCGCTCCACAACACGAATTTCAGATAACGGTCTTCGGTTTTCATTTGGTCACCTCGCGGATGGCGTTGCGGATTTGTTTTTCCTGATAATGATGCGCGTCATCGCCGTCTCGGCCGCTCAAAATCACCGCCCCGGCAAACCGCAAATGCCGAAACTTCCGGTGCGAACCTTTGCCGCCGGGCGACAAGGCAAAACCCGCACGTTCCAAGTCTGAAACCAACTGGCGGATTTTTCGCGGCATCCATGCATTTGAATACCACTCGCGGCGGCGACAGTCAACTTCGCGGCGCACGTTTGGATTTCCCGGAATCATTTTCATTCGCCGCCTTTCGCGGTTCTGCTATTTTCCTTGGCGATGTCGTTTTCGTTCACATTTCTGGGCAGCGGGACGTCGCAGGGCGTGCCGCTCATCGGCAAGGAGTATCCGCCGGAATTCCTGGCCAACCCCAAGAACTGGCGCACGCGGCCGTCCATCTACGTCGCCACGCCCGCCACCAAGCTGGTCGTGGACACGACGCCGGAATTCCGCATCCAGTGCCTGCGCGAAAAGATCAACTGGCTGGACGCCGTCATCTTCACCCATTCGCACGCCGACCATGTGATGGGGCTCGACGATTGTCGGCGGTTCTGCGACCTGCGCGGCGGCACGTTGCCCATCTACGCAAGCGAGGAGACGATGAAGAACTTGCGGCGCGTGTTCATCTACGCCTTCCACGCCGGGCCGTGGCCGAAGGGTTATTTCATGCCGGAGGAACGCATCGTGACCGGGCCGTTCACCATCGGCGATTTGACCATCACGCCGTTCGCGCTGCCGCACGGTTCGGCGCAGACGAACGGCTATCTGTTCGAGCAGGGCGGAAAAAAGCGGCTGGCGTATTTGAGCGATTGCAAGGAAGTGACGGTCGAAGCCTTGAACCACATCCGCGGGGTGGAGGTCTGCGTGCTGGACGCGCTGCGGCCGAAGTGGCATCCCACGCACATGTGCCTGGACGAGGCGCTGACGGCGACGCGGCGCATCGGCGCGGAGCGGACGTATTTCACGCACCTGACGCACGATTACGACCACGACCAGGCGCAGGCGGAACTGCCGCCGGGCGTGTGGTTCGCGTGGGACGGGCTGAAGGTGGATTTCAAAGATTAAACAAATGACTTTTTCACCCGCAGATTTCGCAGAACTTCGCAGATTTTTCTCCGCGAAAATCAGCGTCATTGTAACCGGCTTGCTGCTGGCCGCCGCGCCGTTGTTCGCGGCGAACGCGGGCGATGAGGTCGTCGTCGTCTTCAACTCGCGCCTGCCGGAGTCGAAGGCCGTCGCCGAGCATTATGCCGAAGTCCGCCACGTGCCGACGAACCAGGTTTTCGGCTTCAACCTTTCCACGAACGAAAGCATCTCGCGGCAGGAATTCCACGACACGCTGCAAAAGCCGCTCGCCAAGACGCTCGAAAAAGAAAAGCTCTGGCACGTTGGCTCGGAAGTTTCCACCGGCACGAACGGCGCCGGGCGCGTGGTCTGGAAGGTGTTGAACTCGAAAATCCGCTACGCCGTCCTCTGCTACGGCGTGCCGCTGCACATCACCGAAGACCCGGCGCTGGTCGAGCCGGGCACGGACAAGATGCGCCCCGAGATGCGCCGCAACGAGGCCGCCGTGGACAGCGAACTCGCCTGCCTGCCCGTGCTCGAACAGCATCCGCTCGCCGCCGGGCCGCTGCGGAATCCGTATTACACCACCACCAACGCCGCCCTGCTCCACCCCACGAACAACCTCCTCATCGTCGCCCGCCTCGACGGGCCGACCGCCGAGATCGCCCGCAGCCTCGTGGACAAAGCCATCCTGGCTGAGACGGACGGATTGTGGGGCCGCGCGTATTTCGACACGCGCAACATCAGCGACATTGCCTACAAGACCGGCGACGAGTGGATTCGCGGCGCGGCGGAAATCGCGCGGTTCACCGGCTTTGAAACCGTGACGGACACCAACGCCGCCACGTTCCCCGCCGCGTTTCCCATGAGCCACGTCGCGATCTACGCCGGCTGGTATGATGAGAATGTCTCCGGGCCGTTCGCGCGGACGAACATCGAGTTCATGCCCGGCGCGTTCGCGTATCATCTGCACTCGTTCAGCGCGGAAACACTGCGCTCCACGAAACGCCGTTGGTGCGGCCCGCTGCTCGCCGAAGGCGCGACCTGCACGATGGGCTGCGTGGCCGAACCCTACCTCGAAGGCACGCCCGACATCGGCATTTTCTTCGGGCGATTCTGCATCTACGGCTTCACGTTTGGCGAAGCCGCCTGCGCCGCGCAAAGCGCCCTGTCCTGGCAGACCGCCGTCGTCGGCGACCCGCTCTACCGTCCGTTCGGGAAAAATCCCCAGGCCCAGCACCTCGACCTCGAACACCGCCACCGCCCGCAAGTCGAATGGTCGCACCTCAAGGTCATCAATCTGAACCTCACCCGCCACACGCCGCTCGCGCAGGCCGCCGACTATCTCAAACAGATTCCCCTCACCAAGCAAAGCGCCGTGCTCGCCGAAAAACTCGCCGATGTTTACGCCGCGCTCGGCAAACCCGCCTCCGCCATCCGTTCGTATCAATCCGCGCTCAAGCTCAACCCCTCGCCGCAGCAACGCCTCCGCCTCCGCCTCACCCTCGGCGAGAAACTCACCGAACAGGACCGCGCCGATGAGGCCGTGGAAAATTATCGCCAACTCCTCGCCGAGAATCCCGATTACCCCGACCGCGCCAGTATCGAAGCCAAGCTCGCGCCGCCGCCGGTCACGACCAACGTGCCCGCAAAATAATTTTTTGCCCTCTGCCTTTTTACTTTTCCCCGCCATGTTCTACGAAACCCACGCCCACCTCGACTACGACGAATTCAAGCCCGATTTCGCCGAAGTCCTCGCCCGCGCCTCGGCGGCGGGCATCAGCAAGATGATTTCCATCGGCACCGACCT
>JAPLTZ010000437.1:0-1851 GCA_026397895.1 Verrucomicrobiota bacterium
ACCCGGACATCATCCTCGTCGGCGAATTGCGCGACCTGGAAACCATCGAACTCGCGCTCGTCGCCGCCAGCACCGGGCATCTGGTCTTCGGCACGCTGCACACGCCGAGCGCGGCCAAGACGGTGGACCGCATCATCGACGTCTTCCCCGCCGAGCAGCAGAACAAAATCCGCGCCACCCTCTCCGAGGCGCTCAAGGGCGTCGTCGCCCAGAACCTTTTCAAACGCATCGACAAGAAAGGCCGCGTCGCCGCGCTCGAAATCCTCGTCTTCACCACCGCCATCGCCAACCTCGTGCGCGAAGGCAAGACGCACCAGATTCCCGGCATGATCCAGGTCGGCAAGAAGCTCGGCAACCAGCCGCTCGACGACGCCATCATGGAACACCTGCGGATGAAACGCATCTCCCCCGAAGACGCCTACGACAAGGCGCTCGACAAAAAGAAATTCCGGTCGTTCCTGCCGCACCCGCCGGACGACGACGAAATGTAAAATTATGCGCCGCCCCGAGTTGGATTACATCCTCACGACGATGCTGGAGTCGCAGCCGGAAGTCTCCGACCTGCTCTTCACCGTCGGCAAACCGCTGCAAGTCGAGGCCGTCGGCGTCCTGCAGCCCGTCGAATGCGACCCGCACATCGCGCAACTGACCCCCTTCCAGACCGAGACCATCGCGCTCAACCTGCTCGCGGAAAACCAGTGGCACATCGAAGACCTCCTCAAGCACGGCTCGTGCGATTCCGCCTACACCGTCGCCGAGAAAGCCCGCTTCCGCATCAACATCTTTTCCCAGCGCGGCACCTATTCCATCGTGCTCCGCAAGCTGAACACCGACATCCCCACGCTCGCCGACCTGAACCTGCCGGCCATCCTGCGCGAAATTCCCAAGGAAAAAACCGGCCTCGTCCTCGTCACCGGCGCCACCGGCTCCGGCAAATCCACCACCCTCGCCAGCGTCCTCGACGAGATCAACCACCAGAAGGCCATCCACATCATCACGCTCGAAGACCCGGTGGAATATGTCTACGCCCACGACAAAGCCACCTTCAACCAGCGCGAGCTCGGCACGGACTTCGACGATTTCGCCAACGGCCTCCGCGCCGCGCTCCGGCAGGCGCCCAAAATCGTCCTCGTCGGCGAAATGCGCGACCGCGACACCGTGCGCATCGCCCTCAGCGCCGCCGAAACCGGCCACCTCGTGCTGAGCACGCTGCACACCATTGACGCCGGCCAGACCGTCAACCGCATCCTCGGCATGTTCGAGCCTGAGGAGCAGGAACAGATCCGCGTCCGGCTCGCCGACACCCTCCGCTGGATTGTCAGCCAGCGCCTCGTCCCCAAGACTGGCGGCGGCCGCTTCCCGCTCGTCGAAGTCATGGGCGCCAGCCTCCGCACCCAGGAATCCATCCGCCTCCTGCACCAAGCGCGGCCCCGTCACCCGCGGCATCGACCTCATCAAGAAATCGCGCGGCGAAGTCACCACCAACATCAGCTCGCTCCGCATGAAATCGGGCGAAGCCGCCAACGCCGCCCCGCCGGTCATTCCGCCCACCCTCAAATTCAAATAACCATGGCCGAGAAATTCGATTTCATCAGCGCCGCCGACCACCCGGCCCTGCTCGCCTTTTCCTCGCCCGAACTGCTCGACGCCGCCAAGGCCGCGCTCGAGGAACTCGGCTACAAAACCCAGAACGCCGCCACCCACGGCGATTTCACCATCCGCTTCAGCCGCCTCGACTACGAGGTTGTCGTGCTTGAGGAACTTTTCTGCGCCAACACCCTCGCGGAGAACACCACCCTGCACGAACTCCAGCAGATGCCCATGAGCCGCCGCCGCCACGCCACCATCGTC
>JAPLTZ010000437.1:1862-3449 GCA_026397895.1 Verrucomicrobiota bacterium
CTCCGAAGTCTTCCTCCTCAAGCAGCTCATCGAAAAAGCCGTCGCCGACAACAGCCAGTTCCTCTCCGACCTGCGCGAAACCCAGGCCCGCCTCTTTGCCGGCAAAACCCGCGAGAACCTGACCTGACCTTTCCCGCGAATGTCCATCCGCGTAGATCAAGCCTTGGTTGACCGCGGCCTTTGCGACAGCCGCGAAAAAGCCAAACGCGCCGTCATGGCCGGCACCGTCAAAATCAACGACCAGCCCGCCCGCAAGCCCAGCGACCCCGTCAAGCCCGCCGACCAGCTCGCCCTCACCGCCGATGAGAAATACGTCAGCCGTGGCGGCCACAAACTCGAACACGCCCTCGCCCATTTTCAAGTCAGCCCCGCCGGCCTCACCGCCATCGACCTCGGCGCCTCCACCGGCGGCTTCACCGACTGCCTCCTGCAACACGGCGCGGCCAAGGTCTTCGCCGTGGACGTCGGCCAGGGCCAGCTCGCCTGGAAACTCCGCCGCGACCACCGCGTCGTCGTCATGGAAAAAACCAACGCCCGCGGCCTCAAGCCGGAAAACTTTCCCGCGCCCGCCGACCTCGTCGTGGTGGACTGCTCCTTCATTTCGCTCCAGAAAATTCTTCCCGCCGCGATTGCTTTGGTGCGGCCTTGCGGTAAAATCATCGCGTTGCTCAAGCCGCAGTTCGAGGCCGGCAAAGCCGAGGTGGACAAGGGCGCGGGCGTCATCACCGACTCGGCCATCCACGACCGCGTGCTCCGCGAACTGAAGGAGTTTGTCGGGCAACAGCCCCAGGTCGCCTGGCGCGGCGTGACGGAATCGCCGCTGCTCGGCCCGGCCGGCAACAAGGAATTTTTGGTGCTGATTGAAAAAACGAACTGACAGATTCCCGCGCATCGGCCTCATCGGCAACCCCGAGAAGCCCGCGTTCCGCGCCGTCATCCAGCAGGCCGCCCGGCTGGTCGCCCGCAGCGGCCGCGCCGTGTGGAGCGACGACGCCACCACGCGCTTCACCGACCTGAAATGTCAGGTTGCCGCCGATGCCGCCGCCCTGATCCGCAAAGTTGACCTGCTCCTCGTCTTCGGCGGCGATGGCACCATGCTCCGCGCCGCCCGCGACACCGCCGGCAGCCGCACCCCCATCCTCGGCATCAACATCGGCGGCCTCGGCTTCCTCACCGCTGTCTCCGCGCACGATCTCGCCGCCGCGTTGAAACAGGTCTGGGCCGGAAATTTTCGTTCCGAATCGCGCGCGCTCATCGAAGCCGCCGGTCGCGCCGGGGGAAAACCTTTCCACCATCTCGCGCTGAACGATTTCGTCGTCTCGCGCGGCGGCGTGCCCCGGCTCGTCGAACTCGAAGTCGGCGTGGACGGCCAGCCGCTCACCCGTTACCGCGCCGACGGATTGATCGTCAGTTCGCCGACCGGCTCGACGGCGTATTCGCTGGCCGCCGGCGGCGCGATCATCGCGCCGACAGCCGAGGTGTTCGAGCTGACGCCCATCTGCGCCCACACGCTTTCCAACCGCTCGCTCATCCTGCCTTTCGGCTCGAAGATTGGCATCAAGGTCATCAACCCGCGCCCGGCGGTCG
>JAPLTZ010000304.1 GCA_026397895.1 Verrucomicrobiota bacterium
CAACAACCCTCAACCATTGACTCGCATCATGAAAACAAAAACGACCTCTGAAATCCGCGCGGACAAATTATGGCGGGCGGGCTTCACGCTCATCGAATTGCTGGTGGTCATCGCCATCATCGCCATTCTGGCGGGACTGCTGCTGCCCGCGCTGGCCAAGGCCAAGGAAAAGGCCCGGCGCACCCAGTGCGTGAGCAATCTCAAACAGATCGGCATCGCGGTTACGATGTATCAGGGTGATTACTCGGACTTTTTCCCCTACACCAACAACCCCGCTAACCCGACGGCGGCCAACAACGCGATTGCGTCATATCAGGCTTTCGGCGGCAAGCAGGGAACGAACTATCAGGCTACGGACCGGCTGATCAATCCCTATATCGGCAAGGCCGGTTCGGTGAACCAGACCAATGTCGGGGTGGAAAAGGTGTTCAACTGCCCTTCGGACAACGGCGCCCTCGCCGCCGCCATCGGGCCGGATCGCAAGCCGAGCAGTTTTGACGTCAACGGCACCAGCTACTCCTACAACAGCAGCGCCAACGACAACAGCGGGACGCTGGGGTTGTATTTGAAGAAATCTACCAGCATCAAATCACCGAGCAAGATGGTGCTGACACATGATTTTCCATTCGGGGTGTATTTTCGATACACTGCAAACAACGGACCGCTCATGCTTTCCTACTGGCACAATCCGCAACTCGGCTGGGGCAATTCTGTGTTCACCGACGGGCATGTGGGTTATTACAGGGCCACTTATAACATGCCAAATTTTCAGCGGGGTGATGGTTGGACCTTCGTTTTTAGTGACTGACTCACGGCTGGCTCGCAATACGGCTTCCGGAAAACGCCTCGGCAAGCGCGGTGGAATTCCAATCATCGAGCTGTAGCACATGGTTCATCCTAAACCGCGCATGAACCCGGCCGGCAGTTCGCATGGGCGATACGTAGCATGCCGGCGATTTCCCCCGGCATTTTTTGGAACATCAGCTACGCAGGCGCTATTTCAGCGCCGCTGGGCCGTCGAAAGAGTAAGGAATCAAATTCTCGGTTGCGTCAGCAGCCGTCCGCGACCAGCAATGCGATGAGTCGGTCATGATAGAAATGGCTTGGGTTTAACCCAGCCGGGAACTAAAATAGGCCTGCCGCTGTGCAGAAGTCATCCGGTCAAAGTCTGGCAGACCGTGGGCCAGCTTGGGCCAGTCCATGGCTTCCGTTTCCTTGCCAGCAATCTCCGTCTTTATCTTTGCCAGCGGGTTGTTTCGCACTTCGACCTTCGAACGCTTTGCCGCGCTGCCGTCGTAGCTCATCGCTTGGTCGGTCATCTGCAGGTCCTCTTCCAGCGTGCGGTTGGGCTTGATGTTTTTCGCCTGCAACACGCCGTGGTAGGCGCGCACGGCTTCCTCCGGTCCAATCTTGCCTTCGGTGATGAACCGCAGCATCTCGATGAACGCGAGTTGATGCTCGGCGTTGTTGATCTTGCGGCCGTAGAGCGCGACCCGCGCGCCGTATTTCTGGGCGTCGTGAATCAGCTTGAAGGCGTCGTACGTCGTGCCTGCGCTGCCGCCGAGGATACCGACGATAAGGTTGGGATCGTATTGCGCCAGTTCTTCCATCGCCTTCGGCCCGTGATAAACAATCTTCAGGAAGTCCGGTCGGCCGGAATCGGGCACGCCGGCCAAGGTGCGGATGATGTTGTCGTTGATGAATTCGCCCAGCTTCTCCGGCGCGATGCCGCTGTTCACGTTCGGGTCGAAGACTTCCAGGAAGTGCCGGAAGCCTTTGCGCTCGGCCTCTTCGCGGAAGGATTTATACCACAGGAACGCTTCGCGATCCTGTTCCAGTTCGTTGACGAAGGTCATCGAATACAGGCCGAGGTTCGCGCCGGGGAAATTGTCGGTGCTACGGTCGCACTCGATCTCCCCGCACTGGATGTGGTCGATGCTGGCCGAGCGGAACGGCTGGCTCGGTTCGCGGGTGTAAGCGCCGTGGCGCACGGCCCAGACGTCGGTGGTGTCGTTCGCGCGGCAGGCGGGCGTGATGTGGGAGTTCTTGAACAAACCTTCCTTGATCGTGAGCTGCTCGTTGACGTAGGCGGACATGAGCATGATGTCCACCAGCCCCTGATGCGTCACCTCGCGGATGATGTCGAGGAACTCCGGCAGGTTGCGATAGCCGTATTCGGCGCGCGTCCAGACTTCGGGCGAGAACTGCGCGGGCCGCGCGCCGTGCTTGGCAAGGTAGTTGCGCGGGCCGGGGGCGCGCACGCC
>JAPLTZ010000023.1 GCA_026397895.1 Verrucomicrobiota bacterium
ATTTGATTCAGTTTGATATACACTTCGTAGGTGAAGGAGCCATCCGCGCCCTGGAATTGGGTGTTGTTGTAGGCGACGGGTGTCGTGCCGCTGCCGGGCCCCGCGCCGATCGCGGCCCCACTCTTTGTGGCGAGCGCTTGCGCAACCTTCAAGGAGGTTCCAAAACCCGTGTAGGTGGCGGCTCCCAAACTCGGAACATTATTCGGCCACAGGTTGATCTTCACGCCGCCATAGCCGTTGCCGTAGTCGATGATGTTCGCGGCGGATTCATCCAAGTGATACAGATGCAGGGTATTGGCGTCCGCAGTGTAGGGCACGACATCCGCCTTTGCGATGCCCGCGCCGAGGCCCCGGGCGAGGCAGGCGGCGAGGAGGGAGGAATTGACCCGCTGCCGGGTTTGGTTCTGTTGATTGGTATGCATGATGTTAGCTGGTGGGTGCAGGACGAATTTAAGGAGTTAGGCGGCGCGGGCGGCATGGCGGGCCTGCCAGAAGGCGTTGAGGCGGCCGCCGGCGCTGAGACAACGCAGTGCCATGACGGAGTTGGCTCCCTTTTCG
The DNA here is from genome assembly GCA_026397895.1 of Verrucomicrobiota bacterium. Taxonomy (GTDB): domain Bacteria; phylum Verrucomicrobiota; class Verrucomicrobiia; order Limisphaerales; family JAFMIX01; genus JAFMIX01. The sequence goes on from JAPLTZ010000023.1 coordinate 559, forward strand.
GTCCAGAACATGCCAGACTGCTTGCAGCGGCTGCCAATCACGCTGCGGCAGCCGGCCTCAATCACTCCTGAGCCGATGAACAAGCCCTGCCTGCTGAAGGTGCCGTAGCGCATCCGTTCGACGTTGTGGACGAAGTATCCCAGTTGCGCCTCAACAGCGTCCTGCCTGGGCGTGCCAAGCGCCTCTTTGCGCGCCCACTGGATAATGCGTTCCACGCCGTCGGCCAACAACAGTTTGCGCCAGTGGTATCTGCGCCTCGCGAAGCGACGGGTGTCGTTTTTGGTCAGAAGCACCTCGATGAGAGTTTCAAGGTGTTCCATGGCGTGGAAGGCGTCAACGATCTGGGTGGCCTGCGCGAAGTAGTCTCTGCCCATTTTCTCAAGCGCGGCGGCACCATCGACGAGTAGCACGACCTTGGGCACACCACCCATGCCGCGGCGCAGGGCCTCGCGCCGCAACCCGATCCCGAAATCCGAGGGGCTCTCAAATCCGGACAGATAGGTGGTGGACAGGTGGTCGCGTTGGGGACGACCCTTCTCGTCGAGATGGTGCTGGGTGAACACACAGCCCAGCGCGGCCATGCGGGTTTTGGCCTGACCGTCGGGTGCCTTGCCCTTGCGCCCCATCAGTTCCTCGGCACGCATGGGCAGGCCGGTGTAGTCGGCTTCAACATAAAGCACGGTGGCGTCGCAGGCTTGGGGCGGGCTTTCCCGGCGCTGCCAGGTGGCGGCCGCTGCTCCCACGCGCAATACCTCGCGCTGGATCTGCCGTTCCCCGACGACAATGCCGCCGACTTCCTCAAGATGAACAACGGCTTTCTGATAGCTGGATTCGTCGGAACCCTCGAGACAGATGAGGCGGGAGAGCGCGGGGGTGTGGGCGACTTCCAAGCCGAGGGCGGCATCGGCGGGATGGTGTCCCTGCCTCTTGCCGGGATGATAGTAATAGTCGCGCCGCAGGGGGAAGAAGCCGAAAATGCCATGGATCTCCAGGGGGTAGCGACCCTTGCGGACTTCGCCCGGCTTGGGCTGATAGGCGGCATCGATCCGGTCGGCGGCCTCTTGGAGGAGTTGTCCAACCAGTTGGGCGGCGGGTTTGAAAATGGCGGTGCGCAGGAGTTTTTCCAGATCGGCCACGACGGTGCCGCCGGGTTGGGCGGAGCGGAAGGCGGCAATCAGCTTTTGGACCTCTTCTTCCTGGGCGAGGGTGTAGCGCCCGGTGTCCGGCGTTTTTTTTTGACGCCGTCCTTGCGCGCCTGGCGGGACTTTTCCGAAACCTCGTTGAGATGCTCGTCAACCAGCTGCTTGAAGCGCTCATAGGCGGCAATGTGTTCCTGGACTACAGGAACCTCTTCGCGGGGAATGTATTCGGTGACGTTGCGGCCGTTCTCGCGGCGCTGGAGGTTGTGGTAGGGAAGTCCGTCGGGGCCGGTGCGGATGACGGAGAGGTGGCCGCGCTCCATGCGGGTGATGGTGGCCATTTGCGCAATACGTTCGGGTAGTGGAGTGGTCTTCATGCGAGAAGAATATATGCGTTTACATATATCGCAGCAACAAAAAAATAGCGCAAGCACAAGAAAATCTCAAGCTTTGGAAAAATCTGTCCTGCACCCGGTGTGTAGCTCGCCGCGCCTTTGAGCTTGACTTCCACCGTATAGGCCTGATTGCCCCTTCCCGCGCCGGGCCAGGCGGCGATGCTTTGGATCGAAGTGATGTCATAGCCAAAGTTGTTGGCACCGGGCCCAAGGTGGTATTC
>JAPLTZ010000240.1:0-3965 GCA_026397895.1 Verrucomicrobiota bacterium
CCGGGCGCGAAGCCCGCTGTCACTGCAACCAGCCATATGCCATGAACTCCAACGAAATCACCCGCCGCGAATTCCTCCGCACCACCGCCGTCGCCACTGCGGCGGCGCCGCTGATCGTGTCCTCGTCCGTGCTGGGCCAGAACGGCCGGCCCGGCGCGAACGGCAAGATCAACGTCGCGCTCATCGGCTGCAACCAGATGGGGCGGCTCAATCTGAAAAATGTGTCGGGCCACCCGGACGTGGTCGTGGTCGGCGCGTGCGATGTCCACCGGCAGCGCCGCGATGAAGTTGCCAAGGCATACGCGCCGACCTGCAAGACTTACGATGATTTTCGCGCCGTGCTTGCCTCCAAAGAGGTTGACGCCGTCATCATCGCCACGCCGCCGCATTGGCACGCGCTCATCGCCATCGCGGCGTGCGAGGCGGGCAAGGATATTTATCTGCAAAAGCCGATGACGCTGCACCTCGGCGAAAGTTTTGCCGTGCGCAACGCGGTGAAGAAGCACAACGTCATCTGTCAGGTCGGCACGCAGATGCACGCGTCGGAGAATTACCGTCGCGTCGTCGAGATGGTTCAGGCCGGTTATCTCGGCAAGATCAGCACCGTGCGCACCTTCAACGTCATGAACCAAGGCGAAAAGGGCGTGGGCTTCCAGCCGCCCGGCACAACGACGCCCGAAGGGCTGGACTGGGACATGTGGTGCGGCCCCGCGCCATTGCGGCCCTTCAACTCCATCCTTTTTTCCGGTTCTTACCACCACGGTTCGTGGATGGATTACAGCGGCGGCTGGACGCCCGGCATGGCGCCGCACGTCATCGACCTGCCGATTTGGGCGCTCGACTTGAAGTATCCCACCGAAGTCAGTTCCGTCGGCGGCCGTTACATCATCAAGGACGACGGCGACGCCTACGACAACCACGAGGTGCTCTGGCGTTATCCCAACCACACGATGACGTGGATGTCGTCGCTGACGAACAGCTACGGCTTCGACCTGCACGGCAATCCCGAACCGATGCGGCGGTCGGGGATGTATTTCCACGGGGTCAACGGCACGCTGTGGGCGAACTACAACGAGCACCGCATCGTGGCCGAGGGCAAGGCGATGAACGACTTCATCAAGCCGGAAGTCGCGGCGCGCAAGCAGGCCAAGGAGTATGAGCCGCGCGCGCTCTACAACGTCGGCGAGCTCAAGCGGGTCGAGCCGAGGATTCCTTCGTCACCCGGCCATGAAAAGGAGTGGATCGAGTGCATCAAGTCGCGGCAGCAGCCGAGCTGCAACATTTCCTATCACACCTATGTGGACGTGCCGCTCGTGTTGAGCTTGCTGTCGCTGAAGCTGGGGCGCAGCATCAGGTTCAACCCGGCGACCGAGAAAATTGTCGGCGACCCGGAAGCGGCGCGGCTGGCGGTTCCGCAGTATCGTTCGCCGTGGAAGTTTCCGGTCGAATATCTGTGACGCTTGCCCGGAAAACGCGGCCTGGCCTGCGGCGTAACCTTGCGCCGGACGGACGCGTCCCTTGGTTGGTAACAATGCCTATGAAACATCTGATCATTCTTCTCGCGGCGCTGGGAATCGCCCTGCCTCTGCATTCCGCGCCGGCCGCCGCGCCCCGGCCCAACATCATCTTCATCCTCGCCGACGATTTGGGCTTCGAGGCGCTGGGCTGCTACGGCGGCAAGGAATTCAAAGGGCTGGGCCCGGTGCGGACGCCGAACTTGGACGCGATGGCGGCGAGCGGGATGAAGTTCAAGGAATGTTTTTCCTGCCCGGTCTGCTCGCCGGCGCGGTCGGAAGCGCTGACCGGCAAATACAATTTCCGTGTCGGCTTCCCGCGCATCATGGGCAAGCCGGGCGTCGTGGAACAGTTGGATTTCAAGGCGCATCCGACGGTGGCGCTGCGGTTGAAGGAGGCGGGCTACGTCACCGCCATCGTGGGCAAGTGGCATCTGGGCCCGCCCTGCACCAAGGGCAAGGAGCCGGAGATCATCCCGCAGTCGGCCGAGACGGACACGGATTATGCCCACCCGCGCGCCTGCGGTTTCGACCGGCAATGCCTGTTCACCGGCGGCCACTTGAGCACCTACGGCGAACCCAAGCCCGGCAAATACACGCCGGAACTCCTGCAAAAGTGGGCGCTGCACTTCATCACAAGCCGCAAGGGCAAGGCCGAGCCGTTTTTCCTCTACTATCCCCATCGCCGCTGTATCCCACGCCGCTCAACCCGCAGGACGCGGTGGGGAAAGACAACCCGAAGAATTTCCCCTACCTCGTCGAGTATCTGGACAAACAGGTCGGTGAAATTCTGGCCAAGCTGAAGGATCTGGGCCTGAGCGAAAATACGCTGGTCATGTTCGCCGGCGACAACGGCACTGCGCCGAACGTGACCACGGTGATGCGCGACGGTCGTGAGGTCAAAGGCGGCAAAGGTTCGCCCGCCGACACCGGCGCGTGGGTGCCGCTGCTGGCCAACTGGCCCGGCACGGTCACGGCCGGCGGCGTGTATGAGGGCATGGTGGATTTCACCGACATTCTGCCGACCTGCCTCGAACTCGCCGGACTCAAGCCTCACGCCGGCGTGGACGGCATCAGCTTTGCGCCGGTGCTGGCGGGCAAATCTGCTTCGCCGCGCGAGGCGGTGTTCGTGCTGGGCGGCGATCGCTGGTATGTGCGCGACGCCAAATGGAAACTCACCGGCACGGGTCAGTTGTTCGACGTGGGCAATTCGCCCTACGCCGAGACCCCGGTGAAAACCGAAGGCAACACGCCCGAATCCAAAGCCGCCCGCACGCGCCTGCAGGCCGTGTTGGACAAGGTTCATCCTGAAAAACACATCCCGGCAAAATTGAAAGGCCGCCAGCCCAAGGCCAAGGCCGAGTCCAACGATGGCGCAGAATAACAAGGTGCAACCGATGAAACACAAACTCGCAACTCTCGCGGCAACTCTTCTCACCTTCACGACCCTCACCGCTTTTGCCGCCGCGCCCGCCGCCCAAGCGCCGCGGCCCAACATCGTCTTCATCCTCGCCGACGACCTCGGCTTCGAGGCGTTGAGCTGCTACGGCGGCAAGGAATACAAGGGCCTTGGCCCCATCCGCACCCCGAACCTCGACGCGATGGCGCGCGGCGGGATGCAGTTCAAGAAATGTTTCTCCACGCCCGTCTGTTCGCCGGCGCGCTCGGAAGTGCTCTCCGGCAAATACAATTTCCGCACCGGCTTCATTGATATCGCCGGGCGCCACGGCGCCATCGGGAGCTACGATCCGCAGGCGCATCCCACCGTCGCCGCGCAACTCAAGGCCGCCGGCTACGTCACCGCCGTCGTCGGCAAATGGCATCTCGGCGAGCCGATGGACATGCATGAAATCCCCCAGACCGCGCAGGCCGACACCGATTATCCCCATCCCCGCGCCTGCGGTTTCGACCGCCAGTGCATCTTTGGCGGCGCGCACCTGGAGCTGTATGGCGAACCCCAGCCCGGCAAATACACGCCCGAACTCTTGCAGCATTGGGCGCTGAATTTCCTCGAAAGCCGCAAGGGCAAAGCCGAACCCTTCTTCCTCTACTACCCCTCGCCGATTCCGCACGACCCCATCCTGCCCACGCCGCTGAATCCCGCCGGCTCGCGCGGCCAGCGGAAAAAGGAGAATTACGGCCATCGCGGCGGCGACTTGAAAAACTATCCCTACCTCATCGAATACCTCGACCGGCAGGTCGGCGAAGTCCTGAAGAAACTCGACGACCTCGGCCTGCGCGGCAACACCCTCGTCTTCTTCTCCGGCGATAACGGCACCGCCCGCCCCATCACCACCGTCATGCGCGACGGCCGGGAGATCAAAGGCGGCAAAGGCAACCTCACCGACACCGGTTCGTGGGTGCCGCTCCTCGCCAGTTGGCCCGGCGTCATCAAACCCGGCACGACCTGTGACGGCCTCGTGGACTTCACCGACATCCTGCCCACCTGCC
>JAPLTZ010000240.1:4026-10537 GCA_026397895.1 Verrucomicrobiota bacterium
CACCGACATCCTGCCCACCTGCCTTGAACTCGCCGGCGCGACCCCGGCGGCGGGGGCGGATGGCATCAGCTTTGCGCCGCAACTGCAGGGCCGGCCCGGCTCGCCGCGCACGTGGACCCATTCCCTTTACGTGGACAAATACTTTGTGCGTGACGCCCGATGGAAACTCCACGAGAACGGCGACCTGGAAGACGTGAGCAACTCACCCTACGAAGAAACCCTCGTCCCGCCGGCGAACGACACGCCCGAATCCAAGGCCGCCCGCGCGCGGTTGCAGGCCGTGATGAACCAACTCCATCCCGCCAACCAACGTCCCGCCTCCCCGACGGGCAAGTAAGCGGGGCGGCGATTTTGTGACGCCGGAATATATTCAACGCGCGAAGGCCGCCATGGCCGACGACATCGAGTGGAAGGCGAAGGGCAAGAAGGGCGCGTATCCCGCGAAGTGGCCGGAGTGGTTGGTGCAGGGCCAGCCGCGACCGAGCGGCCGCATCGCGTTCTGCACGCGCAAGGATGTCTATGAGAAAGACGATGCGCTGCTGCCCTCCGGCCTGCTCGGCCCGGTGACGATTCAGGTGGCGGAGTGAACGGCGCGCGCACTTTGCCGGTGCGGCGGTGACGCCACTGGCTGGCGGGAGCAGGGCAGGGCAGGAATCAGCGGGAGGCGGAGGAAACTTTGCAGTCTATTACCATATTAGGCATCATTGTGAAACTCTCTCCACGAAATTTGTATCAACGAAATACACTGCGCAACTGGGATGTCGCTGAACCTGAAACCGCGAAATAGGCCAAAGCTCGACCTGTTGACCAACGTGGTTGCCATCCAGAATACATCCCGTGACAACCATCCGCGTCCCCATCTCCGGTCCACCGTAATCTGTCTCAATCTTGGTGATGCGCACCTGCGAACTCGCCTCCAACGTATCCGTAACATCGTAGTGGCGCTTCGCTGTGAGCGCTCCCGACCAAAAATAAAGCGGCTGTCGTGTGCGATAGACATCTCCGACGGTGTAATCAGTAGCGTATCGTCTGTCGTGCGAAATATCGGTGATGCTCTCGCAACCAGTCCCTGCAATCACGAGCAAGAGAGCAAACGTCAAGAATGTGCGGTGCGCGTCCATGATGCCTAACGAAAAAAGCTGAGCCACCGCCGACTCGTGGCGTGACTTGCAACCGCAGCGCCAACGGAGGTTGGCTCCGGCGACTGGTTAGGCCACATGGACATAACTCAACAAAATACTCTTCTGTAAGCGGTCAAAATCTTCTGTGCTGGTGTGATAGCGGAAAGCGTCTCGAACCTGCACGAACCGATTACGAGGCATAAACCGGTGAAGCTGCTCTGAAAGCCCAGCGATGGTGGGAATATGCTCGTAAAATGCGCACCACGCCGCTGTCGAAGCATCTGTCGCTTCCTGCTTGGCGGTATCAAGACACCACTCTGCATATCTAAAAAAACGTCTCACTAAATCCTCGTCGCCTGCCTCAAATGCCTCTCGAAAGTGATAATCAATCTCTACCCAAAGTCCCATCGGACTTTCAGCCTGCGCAATATCGTGCCGATACTCTGGCAGCATCTCAAGGGCAACTCGTCTCCAAGCACTCATACGCGTAATGTGGCCTAACGAAAAAAGCTGAGCCACCGCCGACTCTTGGCGTGAACCGCGACAGCGGAACGGACAGCGCCAACGGCGGTTGGCTCCGTCGACTTGTTAGGCGGCAGTATCATATCGGTAATCCAAAAACTGCACAACCACCTCTGCTTCCCATAACGAATCTGAAAACTGGTAAAGCTAAAACAACTGCCGTCAGCCACCAAAAACGCCCAAACAATCGGAGCCGGAATGAAACGTATGGAATAGCCGCCAAAACTAGCGTCCAAAGAACATCAATGATGTAATCACACGGCGGATATGGTGGATGCTGCATGTGCCCGCCCATGCACACATGCTTATTGAAGCACCACACTGACCCGAAACCACCAACTGCAAGAAACAGCGGCAGTGAAATGTAACCGAGAATCTTTTGCGTGGTGTTTGTCATGGCTATGCCGCCTAACGACCCAAGCTCAGCGACCCGGCCCACGAGGGCGTTCGATTGCAACCGCGACGTGCAGCGCATGGTTAGGCCACAGGGTCATGTCTCCTGCCTCTCTTTCGCGAGTCTGCGTGCTTGGAATATCCCGAAAGTGCCGTAAGCCAAGAAGCAAACTCCAAGAATGATGATGAAGCTAAACCGCTCCGTATCGGAAAGTCCCCACGCAACAAAAATAGCTCCGGTCATCAGATTGAACGTAGCCGCGCTCGACCGAATCTTGCGACTCGACTCAAGTATCCGTGCTGTCTGGGGTGAAAACTTGACGTTGCGGTCAATCAGCGTGATGAGCGCACGAACATCATCCTCGCAATGCCCGCGACACGCCAAGCCCTTGCCGAGGTCAACGGCGCACTCCGGGCATAGGCTCTTGCCGCACGACTTGCAGCCGCCGACCGAATCTCTGTCATGGTGGTAGAAGCAACTCATAAATGTTCGTGTGACGTTCGATGTGGCCTAACATCTAATTGAACTGAAAGTTTGCAGTCTATTACTTTTCACGGCTTCAAATCTGCGCCTCGCCAAATTATCTGGCAAGGCGGATTTGCGGGGCGTCACGGGATTTGGTTCAACGCGCCACCTCACCCCGGCCCTAAGCTCTGTTGGTTTTTGCAGTGTTCTATAGAAGTAGGCAGGCATGAATAGGTTATGTCAAGTTTGCCATCGCCGATTACGATCTTTTCGATGAGCGCTTCGACGATCTTCCGCTTGTCTGGCAGCGGCAGTTTTGGCCACTTTTCATGCAGGGTTTTGGACTCGTGCAACACGTCATCGGCGGACAGCTTGTTGACCTTCAAGAAGTCCACTTCGGCCTCCAGTTTTGGCAGTTCGGCGTTCAACTGCTTCAACCGTTCTTCGGCGGGGGTGAAAAAGTCGCGGAAACCATCCCCGGAAATCTGACTTTGTAAATACAACTGTTTGATTCGCTGCATTTCCTCCCGCACCTTTTGAATCTCCCGCTGATGGGTTGCCAGCAAGGCGGACTTTTCCTCCAGATTTCGGTTAGCCGCCTGCAAATGGCCGGCAATCCGTTCCGATTGGCCGAAAAACATCTTCAATTCCTCCCGCACGACGTTTTCCAAGTCGGCAATGGCAATCTTGTTGCGACATTTCCGGCAAAAGTATTTCGGACTGTCGGTGGACACATACATTTTATGGCCGCACGAACAATGCGCCAACCCGCTGAACAGATGCACCGGCGGCTTGCCGGGTTTCTTCCATGCCTTCAATTGTTCCTCCACAATCCGGTTCACCTGATTCCACAGGTCTTCGGAAACGATGGGCGGACATTCGGCCTTGCCCCATTCGCTTTCCGGTTTGAGTTCGGTGCGCCATGATTTATCGGTCTGCCGCATGGTGTTAAATACATATACGCCCTTGGCGCTGGATTCGTTCAAGATGCGTTCGATGGAAGTGTCCCGCCAGATGCTGCCTTGGCGGGTGCGGTAGCCGGCGGCGTTCAGTTCCTTGGCCACCTGTCCCTTGCGCCGATACTGCAAAAAGAGTTCGTAAGCTTTGCGGCGGATGGCCGCTTCCTCGGGTTTGACGACCAGCTTGCGGTCTTTCCAGACATAGCCATACGGCGACGTGCCATTGATGGACTTGCCAAGCTTGGCGCGGGTTAATACCGATGCATTGACGCGCTCGGTGATTTCTTCGCGTTCCCATTGCGCGAACACGCCCAGCAAATGAAAGAACATCCGCCCCCCGGCGGTGCTGGTGTCAATCGCTTCACTCAAAGAAATCAAATCAGCTTCATGCTTGTTGAAAAAATCGGAAAAATCCTCCAGTTCCCGCCGGTTGCGGGACAGGCGGGCGAGCTTGGAAAAAACCAGACCGGTGATATGGCCGCGCTCAATATCCTTCATCATGCGCTTGGCTTCCGGGTGCTGCATGACGGCCTTGCCGCTTTGCCCGGCCAAATCATACACTTCCTTGACCTGCCAGCCCCGTCTCTTGACGTAGTCGCGGGCGCGTTCCTCGTGATGTTCGGGGCTTTCGCCCTTGGCCTGGTCTTCGGTGGAAACCCGAATCCAGACGCCAATATCCTTTGGGGCATGGTTGTCCTTCATACACTACTTCATCGCAAAGAACGCAAGGCGAAGCAAGAATGAATTGGACATTTTCGGGAGAAATTTTCGAGCAAACAAAAAACCGCCACATGCTAGCACTGTGTCGGCTTTTCGCGTTTCGCTTTCGCGGTTTGCGTTACGCCTGAATCGTCTGAATCACGCCCTCTGATTTGTGTCCCGCTTTAAGATTTACCCAGTCAATCGCATCGCGGTGCGGGGCAAACTTCAACAGGTATTGCGCCGGCTCGCCCAGCGCGTCCTCGGTGATTTCCAGGACGACATAGCCGATGGTTTTCCCAAAGGCGGAAAGTTCTATCTGCAAATACTCGTTGCCGCCCTTTTTGCCGTCGCGGCCGGCGCGCTCGCTGATGATGGTGGCGTATAATTTCATGGCGTTGCTTTGATGGCTGTTTGAATCCACTCGACCACCTGTTTGTCATGGCCGCCGATGGACCACTCGGTTATCTGTTCAACGGGTGTTCCGTTTCCTTCGCCGTGATAGCAGTCGCCCTGTTTCCAATCGTATATCGTGGCGATACCCGCCGGCGTATAGACTGTCCACTCGGCCTGGGTTTTGCATCCATCGCCCTCGGTGGGTTCGCCGAACCGGGCAACCAGTTGGGAATAGGAGCAGTCAATTTCTCCCTGCCCGCTCGTTCCCATGGCGAGTAATGCAATGTCATCGCAGGTGGCGACACTGCCATCCCCGTAAATCATTTTGATTTCCATGTTATTATTCACTGATTACAACTTCGCTGTCGCCTTCGGCCAGCAGGCGCAGAGTCAATAATTCTGCCTTCAGCCCGTTTTCGATTTCAGTCAGGCGGACTAAGACGCGGCTTTCCGCAGCATCCATTTTTTCCTCCAACCGTTCAAACGCCCGGCCTACGGCCGTCGCGATGTCATCACCGTTCCGATAAATCACCCGCTCAATCGCTTCCAAGTCGGCAGGTTTCAAAACACTATTCGTTTCTTTTTTGGTCATGTTTTCAATGAGCACCACCGCTAGCAGGCGGCGGGGAAGGACAACATTATGATAATTTGGTTATGCCTCCCGTGAGCGGCACAATTCAGCTTGCGCTGCCGGGGGAAATCCAACCGAAGAAGCCAGAATAACTATAACAAATTCACCGCTTTTTTGCAAGGGCGCGAGGCGGTTTTGGAGCCTTAAAACAAGGCTTTTTTGCGTTTCCGGCGGGTGTCTTTTCAGGCCGCGCCGCGCCGTAAAAGTTCGGTGTTGATTTCGGAAAGCGCCGCCAGCCGCCGCTGCAAATTCAGGTGTGCGGCGATGCCGGCGCGGGCCGGAATTTCCGCACCCGCCCAGTGCCCAGGCATTGCACCAGATAATAAAACGGGCCGTGCTTGAAGCCCCGCCGACAGCGGCAGTTCTTTTTGCCACAAGTGAGGTATTGTTTGACGTAGGACGCCCGCACCAGATCGGGCGACAACTGCAGCCGCGCCAGCAACGCGGACTTGCGCTGCTGCAACGCGCGGGCGGTTTCCTGCCGCCGACTTGCCGTCTTAACCATATCTATAGTTAGGATTTAATCCGGTCGGAACGCAATCCCAAAGCCCCGGTCACTTCCGGATGGCATCGAGCGCCGCCTCGTGGACGGCCTGCTGGCTCAACCGCTGTTCCTCCGGCGCCAGCTTCGGAAAATGCCGGGTGACCTGGAGGCCGAGAACCTTTTCCGTCTTGGCCACCGGTTTCGGGACCGGGATGGCCGCTGCGGTTTGCGCCAGGCTTTTCAGCTCGACCAAAAACTCATCCGGCGTGTGATAGCACACTTTCGCCGCCGCTGCCGCCCCGAGGCCGCTCTGCACGGCGGCGGCAATATCATCCAACAGCTTCCGCCCGGTGGCGATCACCGCCACGCGGGCAAAGCCCGCCGCCAGGCATTTCTGCACGTTTTCAAATTCGTGATTGATGTTGGGGGAAATCGCAATCTCGACGGCGATCACCAACCCGCCCTGTTGCAACACCAAATCCGCCGCCTGATTTGATCCCTTCGCCAGTTGTTTTTCGATGTCGGCCTTGAACCCAAGCTTTTGCGCGTCATCGCGCAGCCGTTTCTGAATGGATTTGTGCAACGCCAGACCCCGTCCCAACTCTTTCGGCTCGGCGGCTTCCACTGGTGTCGTTTCTGCTACTGTTTCTTGTTTCCCAACCGTGGATTTCGGAACGTCAATGGGCAGCGGCACTGCCGTCTGCGGAATTTCGGCAGCCTTTGGCGGTGCTGCAATCGGCGACGGTTCAGAAACTTTCGGCAGCACCGGCGGCTCGACTGGCAGCACCGTTACGGTTGGTGAAACCGGAGCAGATGGTTCTGCCGGAGCGCTGGGAGGGG
>JAPLTZ010000318.1:0-11859 GCA_026397895.1 Verrucomicrobiota bacterium
ACCGTCCATTTTCCCGCTTGGACCGAGCGGGTTTCCGCCATCTGGGGTTTCACCGGCAGCATGCAACTGTCCGCCAACATGGCTGAAAGCATTCTCGTGATGCTGCCGCCTGCGATTCTCATGGGCATCACCTTTCCGTTGAGCAGCCGGTTGCTGGTCAGCAACCTCGCGGAGGCCGGCGGACGAATCGGCAGAACATATTGGATCAACACGCTTGGCGCGATGGGCGGCGCGCTGCTGGTGGGGCTGGTTTTCATTCCGTTGCTTTCGCTCAAAGGTTGTCTGCTCGGCTTGGCTGCAATCCAGACCTTGCTGGCAGTCCTGCTGTGGCCTTGGATTCGACTGAAGCAGCGCTCATCGGCCCTGGCTGGTGTCGGCGGGATAGTGTTGGTGGTGTTAGCGGCCACGAACTTCATCCGCCTGCTGCCCGGCCCAAGCCCCTTCGATTGGTCGCTGGGTTCGGAGGCAAAAAGTCCAGGTGCGGCGCCAAACGCGATTGAAGCACACCGGGATGATGTTGCCGGCTCCGTCACGGTCATGCGCTCGGAATCGGGCGTGCGCGTGCTCCGCATCAATGGATTCGAGGCATCGTCGGACAGCGGCGCGTCTGGCTACATGCCCATGATGAGCCATCTGCCCATACTGGCGCACGGCAATGCCAGGCAGGTCTTGGTGATTTGTTTCGGGACTGGCTCCACCGCCGGCGCCGCCCTGCTGCACCCCGATGTCCGGGTTGATGTCGTGGACATCAATCAGGCGGTTCTGGATTTTGCACCTTCGTTCAAGCACGCCAATCACGGCATCCACGAAAATCCCCGGGCCAATCTTATCCTCAACGACGGCCGCAACTATCTGGCGACCACGACCAATTCCTACGATGTGATCACTTCGGAGCCCATGCCGCCCACCCACGCCGGCGTGGTGAATCTCTATTCGCGCGAATACTACGCCCTCGCTCGCGAACGGCTGAATCCCGGCGGCCTGCTTGTTCAGTGGCTTCCTTTCTTTTTGCTCACCGACGATCAGGCCCGCTCCATCCTGCGCACCGTCCAAGACGTCTTCCCGGAAACGACGCTCTGGCTGTGGAACACCACGGGCCTGATTATGGCCCGCAAAGACGCGCCTGTGACCGTGGATTGGCCGACACTTTCAAAAGCGTATCAGACCCCTGAATTGGCGAACGATCTGGCAAAGATGGATGTCCCGAACCCCCGGGAATTCCTCCAACTCTACGCGCTCAGCCCCAAGGCTGTGCGGACTCTGACCCAGAGCGCCCCCGCCATCACGGACGACCGCCCATCGCTTGAGTTTCATCCTCCCCGGCACAATATGACCTCGGTTACAGCCAGAGGAATCACGTCGGAAGCCGCCAAAATATTTTCCGAAATTTACTCCCAGCGTGCCCGGGAAGAACCGCCGGTGCGGAGCATGAATGTGTGGGAAAAAGAGGAATTCATTTCCAGCTTCCGCATCCGCAACATCCAGATGAGCGGCGATCTTTATTACAAGCGCGGGTTGCCTGCGGAAGCCGCGCAAATCACCCAGGCCGGCCTCGGCATCGCCACCGCTCCCGCCGACCGCGCCGCATTCCTCTACAACCTCGCGGTTCTGGCCCACGAGCAAGGAGACAACGGAAAAGCTCTGAACCTTCTGGACCGCTGCCTCATCGAATCGCCCGGTAGCAAGCTGGCCTTGGAATTGAAAAATAAGGTGCAAAATTCCGCCAAACCACCTCCTCCGCCGGTAGTCCGGCACTAGCAAACAGGGCGACGCGGCGCATCTCAGAACCTTCCAATCTGATTTCTTCGCGCTTTCATCCGCGTGATTTTCCACCTAAACTGTTTCAATGAAAGTGATTCGTTTCACCGCCCCCGGTTTTGCCGCGCAACTCCGCCAAGTCACCGCGCCCTCCAGCCTGTTCGACCCTATCATCGAGCAACGCACCCGCGCCATCCTCGACGCCGTCCGCGCGCGCGGCGACGACGCCGTGTTGGAATACACCGAACGCTTCGACGGCGCAAAGCTCACCACTGACCAGCTTTCCGTGACGCAGGCCGAACTGCTCACCGCCTCGTTCCGCGCCGACGAACCCTTCCGCGCCGCCGTCACCGAAGCGGAAAAGAACATCGCCACGTTCGCCCGGAAATCATTGCGGAAGAATTGGCAGACCAAGAACTCCCACGGCGCGACCGTCGGCGAGAAGTTCGACGCCTTCCAGCGCGTCGGCATCTACATCCCCGGCGGGACTGCGCCGCTCGTCTCCACCGCGCTCATGACCATCACGCTCGCCAAAGTCGCGGGCTGCAAGGAAATCGTCGTCTGCACCCCGTGCGGCAAGGACGGCGGCATCAACCCCGCCCTGCTCTTCGCCGCCAAGGCCGCAGGCGCGACCGAGATTTACCGCGTCGGCGGCGCGCAAGCCATTGCCGCACTCGCCTACGGCACGAAGACCATCCGCCGCGTGCAGAAGATTTACGGCCCCGGCAACGCCTACGTCGTCACCGCCAAGCGCCTGCTCGTCGGCTACGTCGCCATTGACCTGCTGCCCGGACCGAGCGAGTTGCTCGTCCTCGCCGACGAAACCGCCAATGCCAAGTTCGCCGCCGCCGACCTGCTCGCCCAAGCCGAACACGGCTCCGGCCATGAACGCGTCTGGCTCGTGACGACCTCGGACAAAATTCTCAAGACCGTCGAAAAGGAAGTCGCGCGCCAACTGCCCAAGCTCGCCCGCCGCGAATTCATCAAACGCGCGCTCGCCGACAACAGCTACCTCATCCAGGTGAAGTCGCTCGCCGACGGCATCGCGCTCGCCAACCAGCTCGCGCCCGAGCATTGCGAAGTCATGACGCGCAACCCGCGCCAGGTTTCCGCCAACATCCTGACCGCCGGCGCGATTTTTCTCGGCCCGTTCTCGCCGACCGTGCTGGGCGATTACGTTGCCGGCCCGAGCCACACGCTGCCCACCGGCGGCGCGGGCGCGTCCTTCCCCGGCCTGACTGTGGATCAATTCCAGCGCCGCACCAGCGTCGTGGAATACAACCGCGCCTCGGTGAAGAAAGCCTTGCCCGCCGTGAAGAAGTTCGCGGAGCTGGAAGGTTTGGGCGCGCACGGCAAATCCGCGGAAATTCGGAAGTAGTCTCGAAACAAACTACCCGAATGATTTCATCCCAAGAAAGCGCGGAAGCCAAAGCTATCAAAGAGCGAATGGCTGCATTTCAAGCGACAATGGAGGCTACAAAAAAAGAAATCACACCCCTTCTCTTGGAGTTCTTCGTCACATTGGGCATCGAAGGAGAACGCTCATCTGTTGTGTTAGGAGCTGAGCGAATCAATGTGGCTCTCGAAGCCTTAATAAAGAGTTCACTTTTGCCCTCATCGCATAAAACCGACATCTTGTTTACTTCCGACGGAGCTTTGGCAAGTTTTTCAAGAAAGATAGAAATGGCATACAGACTGGGGCTTGTAGATTTGCCATTCAAGCAAGCGCTTGATCTTGTCAGAAAGCTGCGCAACGATTTTGCACACGCCATCAAGGTTGAGAGTCTTCGACATGACAGACACGCCGACAGGGTAATGGCTCTTTCCAAATTAGTAAGAAATGGAAACGAAAAAGTGATTGAAAGCTTCTCTCTGGCATACCTGAATGCTGCCCAAGAAGCGCAAGTCCAAGTGCCCTCCGAACAAGTTCGCGCATATTTAAGTTGTGTCATGCTTCTTTTGTTGAAGTTGGAATTAGCGCGACCTTACACGAAACAACCCGCTGTGTTTTTGCCAGCGAAGATCAATTATCAAGAATAGGCGACAAATAACTGCCCGAAGATATTTTGTCACCGATTCGCACCACCATTATGGCTTCAAGAAACTCATTGATTCGCCCGCTCGTCCACAAGCTGCACGCCTACGTCCCCGGCGAACAGCCGAAGATCAAAGACCTGATCAAGCTCAACACGAACGAGAACCCCTACCCGCCTTCGCCCAAGGTTCTGGCGGCAGTCAAGGCGGCAGTGGACGGACGCCTGCGGCTCTATCCGAACCCCACGGCGGAAAATCTCCGCGCCAAGCTCGCCAAGCTACACCGCTGCTCGCCCGACAACATCATCATCGGCAATGGCTCGGATGAAGTGCTGGCGCTGGCGGTGCGGACATTCGTCGAGCCTGTAGCCGCCGATGTGAATCGGCGGACGCCCCGCGCTTTCACAGGCGCGGCTACGGTTCAATACTGCACGCCCAGCTACTCGCTCTATCCCGTGCTGGCGGAAACCCACGGCGCGGCAACGAACGCCGTCGTGCTCAATCCCGATTTCACGATGCCCAGCGTGGCGGAATTGAAGCGTGGCAAGCAGTGGGATTTCAACGTCGCGCTCACATTCGTCACCACGCCGAACGCGCCGGGCGGACGCGGCTACGCGACGAGCGATTTGGAAAAACTTTGCCGCGCACAAAAGGGTGTCATCGTGCTGGACGAGGCTTACGTGGATTTTGCCCGCGAGAACGCGTTGAAACTGGCGCTCAAACATCCGCACGTCCTCGTCGCGCGCACGTTCTCCAAGGCGTATTCGCTGTGCTTCCAGCGCGTCGGCTATTTCGTCGGCCACCCGGAACTCATCGCCGCGCTACACAAGATGCGCGACAGCTACAATGTGAACGGCCTCGGCCAGATTGCCGCCGAAGCCACGCTCGGCGACCTCGGCTTTTACCGCGCGAACTTCCGCGCCATCATCGCCACGCGCAAGCAATTGAGCCGCGACCTAACGAAGCTGGGTTTCCGCGTGCTGCCGAGCGAAACGAATTTCATCCTCGCCCAACCACCGTTGTTCCCAGCGAAGGAGTGGTTGCAGAAATTGCGCGACCGGAAGATTCTCGTGCGCTGGTTCAGCGCGCCGGAAGTGAGTAGTTATTTGCGCATCACCATCGGCACGCCGGCAGAAGCGGCGGCGCTGGTGAAAGCGGTGGAGAACATTCTTCGCTGACGGAGCGCCGGTCTCTGACCCGGCGTGTTTCAGTTGGAGTTCACGCTTCAGCGTATCCCGGCAAAAGCAGAACCTTGAACTCCAACACGCCGGGCCGGAGGCCGGCGCTCCAAAATCAGAATCCAGCGAGCTTGATGGCTTCCGTGAGTTTTTCCACGAGCAGATTCGGCGCGCAGCCGAACAGAATCACCGCGCCCGCCAGCAAGCCGAGAACGATTTGGCTGATGACCGGGGACTTCAGTTCGCCCGCGCCCGCCGGAACATCCGCGACATAAATTTGTTTCAGCACGAGCAGATAGTAGTAAAGCGACACCGCGCTCATCGCGATGGCGAGAATCACCAGCCATAGCAGGCCGAGATTCGCCGCACCGCCCTGCACCACCGCCGCGAAGACGTAAAACTTGCCGAAGAATCCCGCCAGCGGCGGAATGCCCGCGAGCGACAGCATGAAGATGAACATGCAGAACGAAATCACCGGCGAGCGCCGGCTCAAGCCCGCGAAGCTCGTGAGCTTGTCGTCCCCTGCCCGGCTCTCCACCACGGCCACGACACCGAACGCACCGATGGTCGTCAGGCCGTAGGTGATGGCGTAGAAAACGATCGAGGCGACGGCTTGTTTGTCGTGCGCCAGCACGCCGAGCAGCATGTAACCGGCGTGAGCGATGGCGGAATACGCAAGCAAGCGCTTCACGCTGCTCTGCACGATGGCGACGAGATTGCCGAGAATCATGGACACCACCGCCACGACAGCGATGACCGGCACCCAGCCCGCCGCGTAGTGGTGCCACGCGCCGCTGCCTTCCGCGCCAGCGAAGCCGAGCATCATGATTTTGGCGAAGATGAAGAAGCTCGCGACCTTCGAGCCGGACGCGATGAACGCCGCGCTCGGTGTCGGCGCGCCCTGATAGGTGTCCGGCGCCCACAGGTGGAACGGCACGGCGGCGACCTTGAAGCCGAAGCCGATCACGGTCATCACGATGGCGAGGATGAGTAAAGGGTCGAGCCCCTTACCGACCAGCGCGGCGGCGATTTGCCCGAGGTTGGTCGCGCCGGTCAGACCGTAGAGCAGGCTCATGCCGAACAGCGTGAACGCCGCCGCCATGCTGCCGAACAGGAAATATTTCAACGCCGCCTCCGCCGAATGGACGTTGTGCTTATTGAACGCCGTAAGGATGTAGAGCGAGAGGCTGGTCAGTTCCAGCGAGACGAAGATCATCAGCAGGTCTTCCGCGCTAACGAGGAACATCATGCCGACAGTCGCCAGCAGGATGAGCGCGAGGAATTCGCCGACGTGATCGGTGAAGTCAGAATCCATCGATATCAGCACTGTGAAGATCGTGAGCACCAAGATGGCGGCCTTGACCAATTGCGTGAGCGGGTCAACGACCAGCATGCCGCCGGCGAAGTTCGCGTGTTCGGGCGCGAGTTGCATCCACACGATGGCCGCCGCGCAGCCGGCGCAAGCTATCGTGCCAGCGATGATGAGGCGGAAGCGGTTTTCCAGTTCGCGCAGCGTCAGCAGGTCCACGCCCAGTGCGACGAGCGCGGTGATGACCACGATGGTTTCAGGCAGCGCGAGTTTGAACAGTTCGAGATAGCTCATTGCGCGCCTCCCTTCCGCAACCAGTCGAACAACGGCGAATCAAAGCTTGGCACAATCACATCCATGAGCAGGCGCGGGTAAAGCCCGACGACCAGCGAAACCGCGATCAAAATCACCGCACCGAGACGTTCAGGAATGGAAATCGGTTCAAGCGGATGATGCTCCTCGTCGTCCGCTGCGGTGGCAACGGGTTCGGCGTCGCCGAAAAACGCCTTCTGCAGCACGCGCAGCGTGTAGCCCACACCGATGACGATGCCCACACCGGAGATGACCGCCAGCGTAGGGAACGCCTGCCACGCGCCGATGAGCACCTGCAATTCCGCGACGAAGCCGCTGAAGCCCGGCAAGCCCATCGAGGCCACGCTCGCCACGCCAAATGTCACCGCCGCGAACGGCAGCGCCTTCGCCAGCCCCATGCCTTCAAGGACGGACAGCTCGCGCGTGTGGGTGCGCTCATAGACCATGCGCCCGACCACAGCGAAGAGCAGTCCCGCGATGATGCCGTGCGAGAACATCTGCAACACCGCGCCACTCAGGCCGATGGTGTTCAGCGTCGCCAAGCCGAGCAGCACGAAGCCCATGTGGCTCACGCTGGAATAGCCGATGACGAATTTGAAATCCTTCTGCACCAGCGCCACCAGCGCGCCATACACGATGCCGATGACCGCGAGCACAGCGATCCACATTTTCCACGCTTCCAGTCCAGCCGGGAACAAAGTCATCGACACGCGCAGGCAGCCGTAAGCGCCGAGCTTCATCACGACGCCGGCGAGCAGCATCGAGGCGGCGGTCGGCGCAGCGACGTGTCCGGTGGGTGCCCAAGTATGAAACGGCCACATGCCCGCGAGGATTGCGAAGCCCACGAACACGAGCGGGAACGCCCACATCTGGAAGCTGTGCGGGAAAGGATATTTCGCCAGCTCCAGCACGTTGAACGTGTGCGCGTCGGACACGACGAACGCAGCAATAAGGCCGACCAGCACCATCGCGCTGCCGATGAAGGAATAGAGCGCCAGCTTCATCGCGCCGTATTCCTTGCGGGTCGATCCCCAAATGGCGATGAGAAAGTATTTGGGAATAATGGCCAACTCGTAGAAGACGAGGAGCAGGAACAAATCGAAGCTCAAGAACACGCCATAGACGCCGGCAATGA
The DNA here is from genome assembly GCA_026397895.1 of Verrucomicrobiota bacterium. GTDB lineage: Bacteria > Verrucomicrobiota > Verrucomicrobiia > Limisphaerales > JAFMIX01 > JAFMIX01. The sequence continues at coordinate 7,727 of JAPLTZ010000318.1, forward strand.
GCGTCAGGTAAAGGGCGAAGAACTCCTTGGCGCGATCCACGGCAGTTTGGTGATGGTGAGGATTTCGCCGGGCTTGGCTTGCAGGAAGCCCGCCACCGCGACGGCCAGGCCGCCCAAGCCGGCCAGCAGCGCGACAGTTCGGGCGGCGCGGGCGTTGTCCTTCGGCAGGAACATCAGCGCCAGCGCGCCGAGAAATGAGATGTAAATGGTCCAGGCTAACATTTTGATTTGATTGCTTTGCGCCGCCGTGCAGAGGCAGGCGTTGTCGTCCGATATGGAACAGACTTTTCCATCAAGACCATCTGCTCCGCGTCTGAATATCTTCTGCTTCCGCCCATGAGCGCATCCGGTTCAAAATTCATCACCAATGCCTCCAGCATCGGGTTGCGGTTCGTTTCCTTTGCGCCGACGTGATAAAAGTGTTCGCGAGTCAACGTCGCGAAGCCGTTCCAGTATTTTTTCAGCGCGGTGTTCTGCCGATACTGGTTGCTGTGCCATGTCGAGATGATGAAGTGCGCCGATGTGTCTGCCAACAGACCGGCCAAATCCCGCTCGTTCGCTTCCGACCATGAATCGAAATAGTCCGCATGACGACCGAGATATGGCGGGTCGCAGTAAATTATGTCGCCCGCAGTTGCCCGACTGATCACGTCGCGGAAATCCGCGCAGACAAATTCCCAGTCACCCGTTTTCATCGCCTTGCTTACATAATCAATCTGGTTCGTAATCTTTGTGACGTAGGCTTGGGCGAAGCGTTCGGGCTTGTGGTTGTAGGGCGTGTTGAATCCGCCCTTGCTGTTGAAGCGGATGATGCCGTTGAAACACGAGCGGTTCAGAAACAGAAAATCCCACGGACTCCCCTCGCGATTGAACCGCGCCCGCACTGCGTTGAAATAGGCCTGGCCGTCCCTGCTCAATTTTTCACCCTCGCTTTCGAGAAACGCCTTCGCCTTCACCGGAGTGATGTCACCTTTTTGAATTGCCCGGTAAAAATTGATGAGATGCGGGTTCTTATCCGCAAACACCGCCTTCTTTGGCCGGAGGTTGAACCCGATGACCCCCGAACCCATGAAGGGTTCAATCCAACAGCCATCGTCTGCAAGACTCACCTGCTCAAGAATCCAATTCACAAGTTTGGTCTTGATGCCCTGACACTTGATGGGAGGAACGAACACCTTGTTCATGTTTTCCTCCTTGTGGATTTGGCGCGTAGGTTCACCAGCTTCGCGTCCCGACCGCGATACGCAAGATAGTCCGCGAGCTTTGTGATCTTCTTGCCGGACTCCGGCAGGGAAATCTTCCCGTAGTTTATCCAATATTCGTCAAACCATTTTTCGCCGAGCTTCCTAAACATCCCGTTGCCAGTCAAAATATCCTCAATGCGAGTGATGCTGCCAATGTTGGCGGTGTTGCCACTGCCGCTACGGTCGGACGCAATTTCCCATTTCTCACAAACAAAAAATTGGAAATCACGAACCACGGAAACAATCGAGCGCAACTCGCCAATCTGCCGGACACGAGCCTCCGCAAGTTCTTCAGAAACCGCTCGAGAGTAAATCGCGCCAAGACAGAAATGCCCGGCATACTCCGAATATGGAAATTGAATATTCTTCCGGCTCTGGCGATTGATGAAATACTCGCCATGCGAACCAAGCGTGAAGCCGTTGCAGAACTCCGGCTTGTCCTCCAGCCGATATGTTGTCTTTAAGTCCACCGCAAACTTCAAGTCGGGTTTTGACTCGCTCACGAACGAAATGTCGGGGTAGTAATTCTGGTGGTCAGTCAATACGAGCTTGAACCCGTTCTTGCGCGCGAACTCCAGAATCTTCGGAAACAGGTGGATCTCCAAAATTTTGGAGACAATTTTCGTATCGGCGTAAATCGTGTAGATGTTTTTATAGACATCAATAAACCCCTTGACCGACCACTGTTTGTCCTCGGTCGAGACATGCTCCGCCAAGCCTGTGACGAACGCCTTCAGGCTGGACTTGAACTGCTCTTTTTCTTTCGCAAAGGACATTTAGAATTTCAATTGCTCAACCCAATGCACAACCGTCGGGTTGATGACGCCCAGCACCAGTTGCGGCCACAGACCCAGCACCAGCATCAGCGCGAGCGGAATCGCCACCAACGCGCGCTCGGCCAGCGTCAGGTCGGGGAACGTCGCCCACTTGCTGTTCAGCGGGCCGTTGAAAACGCGCTGGATGACGGTCAGGATGAAAATCGCCGTGACCAGAATCCCGATGACCGCGACCGACGCGGAACACATCGCCAGCGGGAACACGCCCTTGAAGATGAGGAATTCGCCGATGAAACCGTTCAGCCCCGGCAGGCCGAGCGACGAGAACAGCGCGATGCCCATCAGCCCGCAGAACACCGGCGCGACCTTGCGCAGGCCGCCGAAGTCATCCAAGCCGCGCAGGCCGCCGCTGCGTTTCTCGATGAGACTGACGAACCAGAACAACGTCGCCGCTGTGAGGCCGTGATTGAACATCTGCAAGAGTGCGCCGTTGAGCGCGGCGGCTTTTTGAATCGCGGGAGCAACAACATTGCCGCTGGCCGTCGTCACCGCGAACACGGCGAGCAGGCAGTAGCCGAGTCCGCAGCCATTGCATCTGCTCCGGGAAAATCGGCAGCAGGATGCGCAGGAAACCATACACGCCCATCTTGGACATGAGGCCGGTGAGCAGCATCGTCGTGGCGCTCGGCGCTTCGGAATAGGCGGTGGGCAGCCAGGTGTGGAACGGCATCAGCGGCACTTTCACCGCGAAGCCGAGCAGCGCGCCAAGGAAGATGATGCGCGGCATCGCCTGCGCGAAGAAAACCTGGCCGAACAGACAGAGCGCGGTGGTCAGCGAACCGTCGCGCGCCATATCGGCAAGCTCGGTGAAATCCATCTTGCCGGTCGCCAGAAAGATGGCGAGGAACGCCAGCAGCAGCGTCACGCTGCCGACCATGGTGTAGATGAAGAACTGCGTCGCGGCGGCGGCACGTTGCGGTCCGCCCCACAGCCGGATGAGGAAGAACGCCGGAATCAACCCCAGCTCCCAGAAAATAAACCAGTGGAAAAAGTTCAGCGCGGTGAACGTGCCGAACAGCCCGGCTTGCAGGAACAGCACGAGCGAAAAGTAGATTTGCGGCCGGTCCGACGTGTTCCATGCCGCCATCAGCGCCATCGGCACGACGATGGCCGTGAGCAGCACCATCAGCAGGCCGAGGCCGTCCACGGCGACGCGGTAATCCACGCCAAGCGCCGGAATCCACGCGTGGCGCTCCTCGAACTGCATCACGCCGGACGTGGCGTCGAAAGATTTCCAGAGCGCGAGGGCGATGCCGAGCGAGAGCAGACTCACGCCGAACGCGAGACTGCGGGCGAGCCGCTTGTTCTCCTGCCCCACGCCGGCAACGATGGCCGCGCCGACGAGCGGCACGAGCGTGAGGATGGTGATGATGGGTAATCCGTTCATTTGCCACCTCCCCAAACCAGGAACAGGGCCAGCGCAACGAGCGCGCCGCCGATGAAGCGGAGATAGTTTTGCACTTTGCCGTCCTGCAGGCGGGACAGCAGGCCGCCGCCACGGCTCACGCCACCGCAGCCCTGATCGAAGCCGAGGTTGATCACAAACTTGTCGAAGGAGTCATTCACCCACGCGAGCCCGACGACTGTGAGCGAGACGAGTTGCACGAGACCGCCCCAGACCCATTCGTCGAGGAAATCGCAGACGCGCGCAAACCACGCGTTGAACCGAATGACGGTCGCTTCGTAAAGCTCGTCGATGGAATATTTGTTCGAAAGCAGGTAATAGAAATCCGGCCGAGCACGCTCCAGCACGTCCGTTTCATCGGCTTTCTTGGGCGGGTTCATGCCGTAAAGCCACCAGCCGAGGCCAAGACCGGCGAACACGATGCTAGCCGACAAACAAGCAAGCCAAAGGAAACTGCGGTCGCCGAGCTTGGATAATGCGAGTTCCGCGTGATGACCTTCGAGGAAATCCTGAAACCACGGCCACGCCGGCGTGCCGATGAAGCCGAGCGCGATGGCGCAGACCGCGAGAATCGCGAGCGGCGCGGTCATCACGGCGGGCGATTCGTGCGGAGTGTGGGCGTAGCTGCTTTCGGCAGAAAGCGGCTGA
>JAPLTZ010000318.1:11875-22664 GCA_026397895.1 Verrucomicrobiota bacterium
GCGCCGAAGCAGCCGAGATAGAACGGAATGTGCGACACCGGCCAGCCGTGCGCGGCGTGCAGGATTTCGTCCTTGCTCCAGAAGCCGGAGAAGAACAGCGGGAAACCCGCCAGTGCCAGCATGCCGATGGCGTAAGTCAGGAACGTGACGGGCATGTATTTCCTGATGCCGCCCATCTTGCGGATGTCCTGCTCCTCGTGGCGGCCGTGGATGACCGAACCCGCGCCCATGAACAGCAGCGCCTTGAAAAACGCGTGCGTGATGAGATGGAACATTCCCACCGCCACGCCGCCCATGCCGAGGCCCATCATCATGTAGCCGAGTTGCGAAACCGTGGAGTAAGCGAGGATGCGTTTGATGTCGTTCTGCGTGACGGCGATGCTCGCGGCGAAGACAGCGGTGATCGCGCCGATCCACGTCACGACTTGCAATGCGGTGGTCGCCGCCGCCCCGCCTTCGGGATGCACGGCCATGAGCGGATAAACCCGCGCCACGAGGAACACGCCCGCCGCCACCATCGTTGCGGCGTGGATGAGCGCGCTGACGGGCGTCGGGCCTTCCATCGCGTCCGGCAACCAGACATGCAGCGGCACCTGGCCGGATTTGCCGACTGCGCCCGCGAACATCAGCAGCCCGATGGCCGTGGAAACCGCCATGCCGATGCCGGTCGTCTGCACGACCATTTTGGCGAGCGCGGATTGTTCCATGCAGCCGTGACCGTCATCGTAGAACAGCAACGTGCCGGTCTGCGAGTAGAGCCAGACGATGCCGAGCAGGAACGCCACGTCGCCGATGCGCGTGGTGATGAAGGCCTTTTTCGCCGCCGCCGCCGCGCTGGGCTTGTGATACCAGAAGCCGATGAGCAGATACGACGTCAACCCGACGATTTCCCAGCTCATGAACAGCAGCAACAGGCTGTTCGCGATGACGACGCCGAGCATGCCGCCGGCGAACAGCGAGAGGAACGTGAAGAAGCGCGTGAAGTTCTCGTCGTGCGCCATGTAACCGACGCTGTAGATGAAGATCAGCGTGCCGACGAACGTGACCATCGTGAGCATCACCGCCGTGAGCGGGTCGAGCACCCAGCCGAGTTTCAGAATCCCGGCATCACCGGCGGCGAATTGCAGCCAGGCGAAATTGAAAACTTCCTTCGCTTCGCCGTGCTGGCCGAGCGCGTGAGTCAGCGCGCACAGCGAAAGCAAGAAGGCAATCACCATCGAGCCGATGGCGAGCGACGCGGAGAATTTGCGTCCGCGCTGCGGCGCGAGCGCGCTCAGCCCCGCCGCCAGAACCGGCAGCGCGGGAATCAGCCAGAGATTTTTTACAATCCAATCCATTTCAGCCCTTCATCGTGTGGATCTGGTCCAGGTTGGTGGTTTTGAAATGCCGGTAGATCGCGATGATGAGCGCGAGGCCCACCGCCGCTTCCGCCGCCGCGACGCCAATCGAGAAAATCACGAACATGATGCCGGTGAGCGCCTCCGGGTGTTCGCTGAAACGCCAGAAGGCGATGAAGTTCAGGTTCGCCGCGTTGAGCATGAGTTCGATGCCGATGAGCACGATGATGGCGTTGCGCCGCGTCAGCGCCCCGGCGAGGCCGATGGCGAAGATGAAGGCGGACAGCGTCAAATAGCCAGCGAGCGTGGTCATTGATGGCCTCCGTCTTTGTTCTTCGATCCGTTGTGCATGGCAATAATGACCGCGCCGATGAGCGCGGCGGTGAGCAGCAAGGCAATCACTTCGAGCGGCAGCACGAACTTGGTCATGAGCGCATCGCCGATCTGCTTGACGTTGGCGACGGGCGGCGGCGGCAATGATTTTTTGGTGACGGAACTTTTCGCGATGGCCCAGACCAAGACGCCCAGCACGGCGACGGTGACGCCGAGGCTGGCGAGGGTGGCTTTGGAAAACAGCGGATCGGTGGGCTGATCGTTGCGCGTCAGCAGAATCGCGAACACGACGAGGATGGAAACCGCGCCGACATAGACAAGCACCTGCGCGAAGCCGACGAATTGCGCGCCGAGTTGCAGATAGACGCCCGCGAGGCCGACGAACGCGCCGGACAAGGCCAGCGCGCAATGCACGAGATTGCGCAGGCTCAACGCAGCCACGGCAGCGGCGATGGTCACGATGGCGATGATGGTGAAAGTGAGTGGCATGTTAATCGGCGAAGCGGTAAACGCGTTTGGTGGATTTGTCTTTGCCGACGAGAGCGCGTCCCAGCAGGCAATACGGCCCGACGACCATCAGGCTGCACACGAACCAGCGGGTGAATCCCGGCGCAATGAAATGCCAGCACGCGGCGGTGACGAGGTTGATGAGCGCAAGCGGCAGCATGAATTTCCACGCGAAGTTCATGAGCTGATCCTGCCGCAAACGCGGCAACGTGCCACGCGTCCAGATGAAAAGTAGAATGAGCGCGACGAGCTTGGTGAAGAACCAGACGTAGGACGGAATCCATGTGAGCCAGGCGAACGGCGCGTGCCAGCCGCCGAGGAAGAGTGTGATGCCGAGTCCGCTGATGGCGAACATGCCGAGGTATTCGCCGAGGAAAAAGAGCGCGAATTTGAAGCCGGAGTATTCGATGTAGTAGCCGGCGATGATTTCGGATTCGCCTTCCGGCAAGTCGAACGGCGCGCGGTTGGATTCCGCCGAGGCGGCGATCATGAAGAAAACAAACCCAGCCACCCCCCAGGGCGTGAACACGAACCAGTCCGTCAGCCGTATTTGTTGCGGCTCGACCAGCCGGCCATGAACACGGCGAGCTCCGTGGACGCTCCAACGGCGAAGAAAAACAGCAGCCCGGCGTCGAGCTCGGTTAGGGTCATGTTGCGGCCGATCGGCAGCACAGCATAAACGACCACGCAGGGAAGCACTAGTGCGATGGGCGCAAGAAAGTGGACGATCTTGTCGGCGCGGCGCGGGACGATGTCTTCCTTGATGAGCGCCTTGATACCATCGGCGGCGAATTGCAAAAAGCCAAACGGCCCGACGCGGTTCGGGCCGTAGCGGTTTTGAATTCGACCGAGTCCTTTGCGCTCAATGACGGTGACGAGCGCGAACAGGCCGGGAAACACCATAAGGATTGGCGCGACGGAGAGGATGATGGACGCGAGCACCTGAAATTCCGCCGGGCACAGGCTGACGAGCCAGTGTTTCAGGGTCACGAAGATTTGGTCAATCGCTTCGATCATTTGGCGGCGGCGGGTGAAGGTTGAGGCGTTGCAGCCGGAGCGGCTTTGGCGGCGGCAGCCTTGGCTTTGGCTTCCGCATCGGCCTTGGCCTTGGCCTGGACTTTGGCGACTTCCGCGGCAAGCGCGGCGTCGGATTCTGCGGCGTCCTGCGGATGGACTTTGCGGTAGTGGTCGTTGGACTTCGCCAGTTGATTTTTGTGGACGAGCAGGCCGCCAAAGCGGTCGGTGTTGCTCAACTCAAATTCGTTATCCATCTTGATGGACTCGAACGGGCAGACTTCGACGCAAATCTGGCAGCTCATGCAGACCGAGATGTCGATATTGAAGGTCGCCGGATAAAATTGCTGCTGCCCTTTGTAGTCAACGCGCTTGTCCTTGCTCTTGACGATGTAGATGCACTTGGGCGGGCATTCCTTCTCGCAAATCTGGCAGGAAACACAGCGAAGTCCCTTTTCCCAATCATCACCATCATAGACGAGGAAGGGAAACTGGCGGGCGTTTGGGAACTGCGGCGCGCGTTCCTCGGGATACTGCAAGGTGGTGAGACGATCCTTGCTGACGTAGGAACCCAAGCAGTTCCTCGCCGTCTCGACCATGCCTTTGATGATGCCTTCGCCTAACATGATTTTAATTTACCGCGGAGACGCGGAGACGCGGAGAGAAAAATCCGTTTTCTTCCTGTCTTCTCTGCGCCTCAGCGTCTCTGCGGTTCAATTTCATCGGTCAACCTCCCCGAGCACGATGTCCACGCTGCCAAGAATGATGACCGCGTCCGCGATGGTATTGCCCAGGCACATGTCCTCCAGCACGGTCAGGTTGATGAAGCTGGGCGGGCGCACGCGGTAGCGGAACGGATTCGGTCCGCCATCGCTGATGAGGTAAAAGCCGAGTTCGCCCTTCGGAGCTTCGATGCGTCCGTAAGCCTCGCCCGCTTTAGGACGGAACCCGCGCAGCTTCGCCTTCGGGTCAATGATCGGTCCGGCGGGAATGTCCTTCAACGCCTGCTGCAAAATCTTGATGGATTCGCGCATTTCCAACATGCGAATCATGTAGCGGTCGTAGGTGTCGCCGTGGTCGCCGAGCGGGACGCGAAACGAAAAGCGGTCGTAGATGCCGTATTTGTCCACCTTGCGGATGTCGTAATTGACGCCGGCGGCGCGCAGCACCGGGCCGGTGACGCCGGCGTTGACCGCCAGTTCCTGGGACAAGATGCCGACGCCCTGCGAACGGGCGATGATGATTTCGTTGCTGCTCAACAGCGATTCGTATTCGTCGAGGAACTTGGGAAATTCATCCACGACCTTCTGCGCCGCCGCGAGCCAGCCTTCCGGGAAATCCACGCGGCAACCGCCAAAGCGCATGTAATTACACATCATCCGCGCGCCGGTGAGCGCCTCGAACAAATCAATAATCTTCTCGCGCTCGCGGAACGCATACATCAGCGGCGTGCCGAGCGCACCCATGTCCTGCATGAGAAAACCGATGAGACAGGCGTGGTTTTGCAGCCGGTGAGCTCGGCGGTGATGACGCGGATGTATTCCGCGCGCTCCGGCACCTGCAGCCCTGCGAGCCTTTCCACGGACAAGGCGTAAGCCCAGTTATTCGTCAGCGAACAGAAATAATCCAGCCGGTCGGTGTATGGCATCGAGCCGAGATAGCTCGTCCCTTCCGCGATCTTTTCGTGGTTGCGATGCAGATAGCCGAACACCGGCTTGAGCTTCACCACGCGCTCGCCGTCGAGGACGACGTCCATGCGAAACACGCCGTGCGTGGACGGGTGATGTGGCCCCATGGAGACTTCGAGTAGTTCCGTTTCGCCGTCGTCCGAGATTTTCGGGCGCAGCTCGTAATTCTGCGCCGGCGTTTCGAGGGTTGCGCTCACGCCTTCACCTCCGGCGGGTAATGTGACTTGGCGCGTTCCAGAACGTCATCGTGCGGCGTCGGCTCGTATTCAAAATCATCCGGGTCAACGTAGTCTTTCCGCATCGGGAAGTCCGCAAAGCCATCCCACATCAGGATGCGCCGCAAATCGGGATGCCCGTCGAACACGATGCCGAACAGGTCGAAAATTTCGCGCTCCTGGTATTCGCAACTGCGCCAGACCGGCGTGAGCGATGGCAGATGATTCTTGTCCACGCGGTTCTCGGTGCGCAGGCGGAGGATGACCGGCCCGTGCTTTTTCGCCATCGAGTAGAGATGATAGACGGATTCGAGATAACCGGAGCGGAGGGTTTCCAGCGTCTCCTCGACCTCTTTCTCCACGCCGTCCGTGACCACCATTTTCTTGATCTTGGTTTTGACGACGGCTTCCGGCCAGTCCACGCCGGTCGCGTTCGAGCAATAATCCAACTGCAACTCCGCGTCATCGCGCAGGAACGTGGCGATGGCCACGGCGTGCTCGTTGTCCACGAGCAACGACCGCTGCGCCGACGGGCTTTCGTTCGCAACAATCTCCAACCGCGCACCCGGCAGGACGTGCGTGATGCGGTCTTTGATTTGTTCGAGAGTATCCACGTTGGTCAGGCGGCTTTGGTCGGCGCGGGCGGCTGCCACACGCTGGGGTTATAGGGCGGCACAAGGTCGTGTTCGCCAAACTGTGGAATCGGAAATTCGCTCGGCAGGTCAGCGTTGAAGTTGCGCGCCTGGTTCGGGCCGCTGACAGTCTGCCTGTCTATCTTCTCCTGCAACGTCAGAAACGCGTGAATCAACGCTTCCGGTCGCGGCGGACAGCCGGGGATGTGCACGTCCACGGGAATGAACCGGTCCACGCCCTTGAGCACGTTGTAGCCCTGCTTGAACGGCCCGCCGGAAATCGCGCACGCGCCCATCGCGATGACGTATTTCGGTTCGGGCATCTGGTTATAGAGGCGCACCACCTGCGGCAACATCTTCTTCGTGACCGTGCCCGCCACGATCATCAAGTCCGCCTGCCGCGGCGACGGGCGGAACACTTCCGCGCCGAACCGCGCCAGATCATACCGCGCCATGGAGGCCGCGATCATCTCGATGGCGCAGCACGCGAGACCGAAGTTGAGCGGCCACACGGAGTTCTTGCGACCCCAGTTGTAAACGTCCTGCATCGTGACGGTGAATACGCCCTGCTTGCTCAATTCGTTTTTCAGGCCTTCGTCCATCAAAGTAGTTTCGCGTTTTGGGTTTCTGGTTTCGAGTTGGTTACTTCCACGTCAGAATCCCTTTTTGCCACGCCCAGACGAGTCCTTCGACCAGCAGCAGCAGAAAAACCAGCATCGCGATGAACGCCCCCGCCGGCAGACTCGTGAACGCCACCGCGAACGGCAGCAGGAAAATCGTTTCTACGTCGAAGATCAGGAAAATGATGGCGTAGAGGTAGTATTCCGACCGGAACTGCACCCAGGCATCGCCCTTGGATTCCAGCCCGCACTCGTAAGTGGCCTGCTTGTCCGCGCCCGGTTTGCGGGGCGAAATCAGCTTGGCCCACGCATACGCCATCAACAACGGCCCCACCGCAAAGCCGATGGCCGCGATCATCAGCACGACGATCAGCACGTAGGGGTTGTATTCGACTGGCATATTGCAAATTGCTTCCCGACAACAGCGGCGAGAGGCTATCAGCAGGATAAGTTACCGTCAAGAAACGGGAAGCCGAATACAGATAAAGAAGTAACGTTTTCAGCGAGCATCAGGACGACGCAAGCCAAGAACGGGAATGAATCCTCTGCTTTCCTGCCCTCCTTATTGCTTGACCGCGCTTACCACTCGCCAACAACACACTCGCAAATCGAATCTGGAGTGAATGACACCGTTCGATAGTTTCGGAGCGCGACACGAAAATTGCCATTCTGTGGTGTAACGCAAATAACTGAATAAACAAATTCAAGACCCTCTGTGGGTATAATAACGCGGAATTCTTCGCGCAATTCAGAGGGACTCAAGCGATTCAGAACCCGTCTTTTGCCTTTGTAGTCTTCTGCATATACAGCAACGGGGCTCATGCAAGCATTACACTTCCATGAATCAGAAATGTCACCCGCTAAAAGGTCTCCTGCGCACGACGAGCATTTATAGTGTTCGTGTTGGTGGCACACCGGGAGCAGTTGCATGGTTTGCAGAGTTAGAGTCCTACTTTTTGACTTCGTGTGACAGTTAAATTGAACTCCATTTACGGCGAGCGGATGCGGTAGTAACGGTTGGGGAAATTTGTCCAATTGGGATCGCTAAAATAGATTGATCCGTTAGTGACGGTGCAGGTTTGAAGCCGACTCCATGTTGTGCTTGCCAAATCGGTGCAGGCTTCTACCACGATGGGAATGTTGGTTGTCCCGGTGATGTTGAATCCAAATCTGTTTGTCCGCACGCCGAAGTTCGCGCCACTGGCTTGAGCTTGCGGATTCCACAACACGGTTGGCCGACCTGTAATGTCGGAAAAATTACTCCAGTTCGTGGTGCCTGGTAAATAATACATGGTCGCATTGATGTCACCAGAGAACACACTCGAATCAACTTTTGGGCAGCCGCCTCTGAAATATACAGCCGTCAGTCTATAGCCAACAACGAAGGCAGAGCTTCCAATATTGGTCACGCTGTTACCGATTGTAATCTTGGTTAGGTTGGTGCAGGACTGGAACACACTGTTGCCGATGCCGATTACACTGTCAGGGATTGTGATGTTCGTCAGGCTATAGCAATTAGCGAACGCAGAACTTCCTATATTGGTCACACTGTTGCCGATTGTGATGTTGGACAGGTTGGTGCAAGAATAAAATGCATATATGCTAATAGTGGTGGCGCTGTCTGGGATTATCATACTATTTAAACCGGTGCAGGAATAGAACGCTTCGCCTCCGATGTTGGTGACACTGTTAGGAATCATGACATTGGTCAGGCTGGTGCAGTATAGGAACGCCCAACTCCCGATACTGGTGGTGCTGGCGGGGATTTCATAGCTCCCAGCTTTGCTCCCAGAAGGGTATTGGATGAGAGCAGTCTGGTTCTTGTTGAACAAGACCCCGGTCACACTGCTGTAGAAAGCATTTGACGGATTTACCGTTATGGTGGCGCAGGAGGCGAACGCCCTTGATCCGATATTTGTGACACTACCAAGGATTGTGACATCGGTCAGGCTTGAGCAGAGGTAAAACGCTTGACCTCCGATGCTAGTGACGCTGTTGGGGATTGTAATGTTGGTCAGACTGGAGCATCCCGAAAACGCATGATCCCCGATGCTGGTGACGCTATCGCCGATCGTGATGTTAGTCAGCTTGGTGCAGGTATCGAACGCATAGCTTCCAATATTGGTCACGCTGTTACCGATTGTGATGTTGGTCAGGTTGGTGCAGGACTGGAACGAATTGTCTCCGATGCCAATCACACTGTCAGGAATGGTAACATGCGTCAAACTGGTGCACTGAGAGAACGCCAACAATCCGATGTTCGTGACGCTGTCGGGGATTGTGACATCAGTCAGGCTGGTGCAATTTTGGAACGCATAACTCTCAATGTTGGTAACACTGTTAGGAATCATGACATTGGTCAGGCTGGTGCAGTTTTTGAACGCACCGCTCCCGATACTGATGACACCTCTAACAATTGTGACGTTGGCCAGGTTGGAACAGCTATCGAATGAGGAAACGAAGCTCGTAACATTGCTGGGAATTAGGAGGCTGGTCAGGCTGGTGCAGTATTGGAACGCACGATTCCCAATATTGGTGACACTGTTAGGAATCGTGACATTGGTCAGACTGGTGCAGTTTTGGAACGCATAACTCCCGATACTGGTGACGCTGGCGGGGATCACAATATTCGTTAGGCTGGTGCAATAAGAGAATATCAGGCTTCCGATGCTGGTAATACTGTTGGGTATCGTGACACTGGTCAGGCTGATGCAGGATTGAAACGCATAACTCCCGATGTTGGTAACACTGTTTGAAATCATGACATTGGTCAGGCTTGCGCAGTTATAAAACGCCCAAGCCCCAATATTGGTAACGCTGTTTGGAATTATAACATTTTTAAGGCTGCTACACTGATAGAACGCTTGGCTTCCTATGTTGGTCACGCTATTGGGAATGGTGACGCCGGTCAGGCTGGAATTCATAAAGGCACTGTCTCCGATGCTGGTGATTGGCCAACCATTGGTCGCGCTGGGGATGATCGCCACACCGCCGGAACCGGTGTATTTGGTGATGGTAATCGTGCCGCCATTGGTCGTGAAAGTGAACTGGGCTTGTGCCACGGCGGGCAGGGTCAAAAGTAATACCAGCACCAGCTTGTTCAACGCGTTTTTATTCATAGCTGTTTAATTCACCGTCTATAAATGTTATGTCGCCTGTTGTGGTATCGAAAACAAAATCAATCTCCGCTGTTCGTTCTACTTTCCAACTATTTTTATCGCACGAGGTCTTGCTAACCTCATAAAATGGAACAGTAAATCTTCCAAAGAACTTACATTCCTTGATCTCGCGCAACACAAGGTTTGTAATTTCAAAATCATCTTTGAGCTCCGCAGCGCCGTCCCGACATAAGCACTGTAATGGAATACTATTTTCTTTGCTGTAGATGTCGTCTTTCAGGCATTCGAGAAAAGCCTGCCACCCAGTAAAGCTTTTATTGGCTTTCATGAGCATAGGCTGTTTTTATTTGAACCGGTTGTTAAGCGAAAAAGGCGCGAGTAACCCGGCTGACAATCTGCTCCTGCACAAATGGAAGCGGTTCTTCGTAAAATGTAGCAGCGCGAATATTTGTGAGGCGACCCTCATTCGGCGGAATGTTTATAGAAAATTCTTTTTGGATTATCCATTCGACTCGGATAAAGAAACTCTGCCAGTTAGATGGCAATACATTTCCGTATTCTCCCCGTTGGATACACTCGACAAAGCTCCTTGTAACAATGCCGATGCCTTTGATGCGAAGTTTTCGAGAACCTGGCGGCGCGGCTTTCAGGTAAATGATGTCCCCAATTTTAAGGGAAGCGAGAGACGATTGCAGATCTCTCCCCGAGGCACGGTCCCAGCCGATAATGAATAGCCCCCTCGTAAAGAAATCACTGCACATTTCGGTTCCGTCCCAATTTGATCCTGCGCCATATATTGCCATATTTTTAAAAATGTTTTCAGGTCGGGTTACATACTTCTTCTATCAGAACGAAAAGCATTCAAACCCAAGCAAATGCTTGCAGCAAGATTTATCGCGAACCCAATCTGCGAACTCCAAGCGGCTTCTGTTACCGAAGGTCGCTTGGATATTTTGTCAGTTGCGGTTTCCAGCGCCAGTGCCGGAGAATCCCCTTTCGTGTGGTTGGCGTAGTTTGCGGTTTATCTTCACCGCGAACCACGCGAAAGACGCAATTTTAGCCAGTTTTTGGGTATTTTGGCCTGAAATCGCGGTTTTGGGCGGAATAATCTCGGTTTCGTCAACACGAATCTCGAATTCTGGTTCACGAATCTCGGATTGCTCAACCCGAATCTTGAATTTGGCAAGGGGAATCTCGAATTGGTCAACCCGAAACCCGGATTCATCGCGCGGAATCTCGAATAGGCCGCGCCAAATCTTGAATTCGTCCTCGGGAATTCGGGTTTGGTCAAAATGATTTCAAGATTCAGGGCAGCATTTTGGTG
>JAPLTZ010000318.1:22673-24112 GCA_026397895.1 Verrucomicrobiota bacterium
TGATTTGGAGTGCGGCGACATGTCGCCGCTTTCCGACTGGGAGACATGTCTCCCAGTTCCAAAGCGCGGACGTGTCCGCGCACTCCAAAATTTCACCGCCGAATCGTTGGAAGCTTGACAGGATTTTGGTTTTTGATTTTTATTTTCCGCGAAGCCACGGGGGAATCTCCCGGAATGTTTCCGGGCTTCGGGGCGGCGGTTCACCACAAAAAAACACACACATTATGGCACGTCAAAAAAGAACGTCTCCTGATTTGGAGGCGGCAAAAGTCCGCGCAGCGGCATTGGGTTCGGTGGATAAAACGATGGACTTCGGCAAGGGCGTGTCCCTCGCCGCGTTCAACACGAAAATCAAGGAGGGCGGAGACCTGCTGGATTTATACAACGAGAAGTTGTCCGATCTGGACGATCTGCTCAACCAGTTGCAGAAGGCCGAGGCCGATACCAATGACCTTGGCGCACGGCTGCTCGGCGGCGTGAAAATCTCCTACGGCCCGGACAGTTCGGAATACGAGAAAGCCGGCGGCACCCGCAAGAGCGAGCAGGCCAAGCCCGGCCCGAAAGCCAAAACCAAAACAAATCCCCCGGCGTAACCGGCGCGGAACTTATTTCAAACGCGGCTGCGCAAGCGGTCGCGTTTTTTATTTTCGCGGCGGGTTGGGCCGGTGCAAGCCGACCGCATGAGCGATGTCGTCCAATTCCTCGCGGCTGACCTCTTCCAACTGCTTGCCCTTGGCCTTCAGCTTCTCGTTTATCTTGATGGCTTTCTCCGTCATCACCTCATGCGTCTCCGCCGAGCCGCCGACCAGCGTGAAATTCTCCCCCGTCGTCAGCCGCTTGTGGCCGTCAGAATCCAGCCCCACGCCCAACAGCACCGCCTTGCGCTTTTTCTTGGCCATGAGCTAGTCGTTCGCGCCGCGCACCGGCACGGTCTGCGGTTTGCCGTTGTCCTTCGCGCCGAGCCGCAGCAGAAATGGCACGGCCAGCTTCGCCCATTCCTCCGGTGAGGGATAACTGGACGCCGAGCCGCCGAAGCAGCTTTCCAGCATCGCCGTGTGGATGATGCCCGGGTTCAACGCCACCGCCGCCATGCCCGTGGGCAATTCCTGCGCCAGCGATTGCGTCAAGCCTTCCACCGCCCACTTCGTCGCGCAATATGGCGCGCCCTCCGCGTCCGCCGAGCGCCCCCAGCCGGAACTGAAATTCACGATCACGCCGCGCTTCTCCCGCACCATCGCCGGCGCGAAATGGCGGATGACATTCGCCACACCCTTGAGATTCGTGTCCACCACCTCGCCGAACTCCCGCGCCTCGATCTCCCACAGCGACGCGTTGCGGTTGATGATGCCCGCGTTGTTGATGACCAGGTCCGGCGCGCCGTGCGAAGTCAGCAACAGGCTCGCCCACGACTTCACCGCCTCGTCGCTCGCCACGTCCAC
>JAPLTZ010000318.1:24157-24988 GCA_026397895.1 Verrucomicrobiota bacterium
CCCACCATCGCGCGGCCCAACCCGCGCGTGACGCCCGTGATTAAAATGATTTTGCCTCGTGCCATGTGTTCCCGAGATTGTGTTTCAACCGCGCTGCGATTCAATTCAATTCTGTCCCTCCGGTTCAAAAAAACCAAAAACTGGCGGCAAGATGCCGCCCGAACCCGCAGGCAGGGATGCCTGCGCTACACCGTAGCGCACGCTTCCAGCGTGCGGGTTCACGGAGCTTCCAGCTCCGTGGTGCAAACCGGAAGTTTCAATCGCGCGGGTTGAACTTGGAGGCGTGCTGAAGCTGTTCCCACAGCTTGCGTTCGGCGTCGCCGACTTTCTCCGGCACGACGATGCGCGTGACCACGATGATGTCGCCGGGAGCGCCGCCGGGTTGCGGCAGGCCGCGTCCGCGCACGCGGAGTTTCTGTCCGCCTTGCGTGCCGGGCGGAATCTTGATGCTCACCTTGCCGTTCAGCGTCGGCACGGAAATGCCCGCGCCCAACACGGCTTCCCACGGCGCGAGTTCGGCCTCGTAAATCAGGTTGTGGCCGTCCACCTCGAAGTCGGGATGCTTGGCGAGCCGCACGCGCAGGAACAGATCGCCCGCCGCGCCGCCGCCCGCGCCGGTTTCGCCGCGTCCGGCGAGGCGCAGCTTCTGGCCCTCGGTCACGCCGGGCGGGATCTTCACCTGATAAGTGTCTTCCTTCACCGTGCGGCCGACGGGGCGGCGCACGTTCACGCCGCGCACGGAGCCGCGCATGGCTTCCTCCAGCGTGACCATGGTGTCGCCCTCGCTGTCGCGTCCGCTTTCGGCGACGTCTTCCTGGCCGAACGATGCGC
>JAPLTZ010000353.1 GCA_026397895.1 Verrucomicrobiota bacterium
GATCAATAAACCCATGAGGGTCACCCGCGCGCAACGCCTCTTCTAAGCAGGCGAGATTGCTGCGGGCAAACTCGTTGGTTGGATTCAAATTGATAACTGTCTTGTAATCGGCAACCGCGCCGGCCAAATCATTCGCCTTCGTCTTGGCAATGCCGCGAAAAAAGTATGTTTGGGCCACGCGTTCGCCGGGATGCAGTTCAAGGGTCTTGTTGAAATCAGCAATCGCCTCGGTGAATTGTTTAAGGTCTATCCGGGCCAGACCACGATTGTAATATGCCGGGGCGAATTGCGGGTCCAGTTCGATAGCCTTGCTGCAGTCGGCCACACAACCGGCATTGTCCTCGATGATGTATTTTGTCCGCCCCCGGTTGCTGTAGGCGGGGGCGTATTTGGGATTCAGTTCAATAGCCTTGTCATACGCGCTCATTGCCCCACGATAATCATTGAGTCCATCTTTGCATTGGCCTTGGCCATTGCGCAGGATTTCATCATTCGGATCCGATTCCAGGGCTTTTTCGTAATCACAAAGCGCCTCTGCATATTGCTGCAACTTGCATTTGACATAACCGCGGTTTGCATAAGCAAGCCATGCTCCGGGCTCCAGTTCGATGGCCTTGGAAAAATTGGTGATGGCGGCAGCGCAGTCGCCGCCGGCCAGATTGCTCATGCCGCAATTATAGAATGCTTCGGCATTCGTCTGCGCCCGCGCCGGCGAGAGCCAGAACAAGATGAGCAATGTTGGCAGGCAGGCAACCGTCCGAAACCATTTGTTATCGTGCATGTGCAGAATAGACACGGCCATTCCCATATCTGTTCACGCCGAAAACCGCCAGCCATGAATGGCCGGGCTATTTCCGGCAGCGCCGTAGGCGCGGCATATTTGTAGCACGTCCCCCCGCAAAATGACGAAGCCCCGTTAGGGGCGACATATTCAGAAGATGTCGCTCCTGACGGGGCTTGAACATCCTTTCGATGGCTTTCTACAACGATGCCGCGCCTCCGGCGCTGGGGCGGCGCGCGAGTTGTCCCCAACTCGCAGCACGCCACCAGCCATCGTCGCGGAAGATTCTTCCCCGGACGCCGCTCCAGCCAGCCACCCGCTGCGGATTGGGACAATCCGCGCTCCGCCCGCCCTTCTCTGGAGCGCGGCTCTCCGAGCCGCAGCACGCCGGAATTTCAAAACGTCATCGCCAATTCCAGACGTTCCTGACTTGCGATGCGGCTGCGGGTCGGAGACCCGCGCTCCGGGACCGGGACGGTGCATCCTCACCCCACCGGCGGCGGCGTCTCGTTCGGGGCGTAGCGGTAAACCACGCCCCAGCGCGCGCATTTCGCGCGGCGGCTGGCGGCGGCAGCATCTTTCCGATGGAAAAATTCCACGGTGTCGCAGATGTCCACGGCGAGTTCGAGCGCGGCGGGGAACAAGGCTTGCACGGCTTCGCGGGCGAAGTCGGTCTTCTCCCGCGCGCTGCGGCTGGCGCGCAACGCGGCGCGGTAGGGTTCAAGGTGCGTGCCGACTTCGGCGGCGGTGGGCGCGCTCATGGCGTTGAACGCCGGCGCTTCGCCAACGGCGCGGGCGGCTTCGCCGGCGACGACGCGCTCGGCGGCGTCGAGGAGCGCGTCGTAGTTGCCGAGGTCGGGCAGCGAGTAGGAATCCACGGGGCGTCCGTAGTAGCCGCGCGCGCCGAGGCCGAACGCGCCGCGCGTCACGCCGAGGTCGAGCACCTGATGGAAATGCGAGACGAACATGGTGAGCCGCGCGGCGGCGGTTTCCAGGGCGATGGTGGCGTTGGCTTGGGCGGCGAGGGCGGTGCTCAGGACGCGTTGGGCGGCGAGGAGGCGGTTGAGGAGGTTGGCGGGTTGGGCGGGATCGAGCTGGGCGAACTGTTCGGGGCTGATGGCGCGGGCGGCGGGGTTGGGGGTGTTCCGGTAGGCATCGCGGGCAACTTCGAGGGCGCGTTGGATGGTGGGAATGCTGTTGGGAGTGTCGCGTCTGGCCATAATTTCAGCGGTTTTGATGATTTATGAGGTAAAATGTGACATTCTGGATTCAAACCCGGCAATTCCAATTGTCACAACCTCAATCCTGAATGCTGACCCGATGTTTTGACAAGTAGAATTGTCTGTTCTGGATTCAAGATTGATGTTTCGCCGAATAGAAATGTAGGTTCTGGATTAATGATTGGCATTTCGCGCTCTGTTTTTGCCAGTCCCGGCTGACAGAATGGGGTCGGCGGGACTGTTTGAGCCGTTCCGCCAAGCCAGACTGGGGTCGGCGGAACCGTCGGCGGCGGTCGGCCAGGCGGGAATGGGGCCGGCGGGATTGACGGGGGCGGAATTCCCGGCGCGGGTCGGGCCGGAGGTTACGCCGGCGGCGGGCTGGAGCGGGGGGCAAATTCGATGACTTCGCCTTCGCGCGCGGCGGCGACGGCCAGTTCGGCCTTTTGTTCCGCGACGAGCTTCTGCGCGTAGTCAACCATTGACGAAATTTTTGCGTCGTCGTGGTCGGGGTCGTGGTGAAAGAGGAACAGCTTCTTCGCCTCGGCGCGCAGCGCGAGCGCGACGGCGTCGTCCACGCAGCCGTGCCCCCAGCCGACGTGGTGTTGGTATTCTTCGCGGTCGTATTGGGAGTCGAGGATGAGCACGTCCGTGCCGTGCAGGAAGGCGATCATCTTCTCCTCCTCGTCCTGCGCGAAGGTGACGGCATCGCGGCCTTGCTTGGGCCAGATGGCGGTCTCGACGCGGTGGCGCATGATGGGTTCGTTGTCGGGGATGTAGACGATGTCGCCGTCGGCGGTGAAGAGGCGGTAGCCGACGCAGATGCCGGGGTGGTTGGCGAACCACGCCGCGCCGCGCACCGCGCCGACGTGGAAGTGGAGGTCTTTGAGTTCCTCGATCTCGATGTTGCCGGGCAGTTCCTGGAAGGGCACGGGGAAATACGGGCTTTCCATCTGGCCGGAGAGGACGTGGACAAGGCTTTTGCGCGCGCCTTCGTAGCCGAGGATGCGGAGGCGGCAGTTGGGCGAATAGACAGGCGCGAAGAAGGGCAATCCCTGGATGTGATCCCAGTGGGTGTGGGTGAGAAGGAGGGTGAGGCGGAGCGGACGGTCTTTGAATTCCGCCATGAGGGCGCGGCCGAGCTGCCGCAGACCGGTGCCGGCGTCGAGGATGATGATTTCGTCGCCGGCGCGGACTTCGACGCAGGAGGTGTTGCCGCCGTATTGGACGGTGGCGGGGCCGGGCGTGGGGATGGAGCCGCGCACGCCCCAGAATTTCACGCGGACGGGAGTGGTTTTGCCGGCGGCGGCGGCGGGCGCGGCGGCGGGCGGGTTTTCGGACGCGACGCGGGGCAGCAATTTGCCGATGGCTTTGAGGATGGCTTCGGCGGAGATGGGTTTGGTGAGGTAGGCGTCGGCGCCGGCGTCGCAGGCGGATTGGCGATCGGCCTCGTAATCGCGGCCGGTGGTGACGATGATACGGATGTGGCGGAGGGCGGGGTTGGCGCGGAGTTCGCGGCAGACCTGGAAGCCGTTGCCGCGCGGCATGAGGAGGTCGCAGAGGACGATCTGGGGGCGGTGCTGGCGGACGAGCGCGAGGCCGGCCTCGCCTTCGCCGGCTTCAAAGACGTGGTCGTCAATGATGAGGACGGTTTTCATACGATGCGGTGTGTCGTGGCGCGAATCCTAGGCGGCGCGGCGGGAAATGAAAACCAAAAAGGCGGGACGGAATTGTTCGCCGGAACTCAGCCGCCGCCGCGACTGCCGCGCCGGCCGCCGCCGAAGGTGTTTTCGGGGACGCCGTTGGTGGAGCGGATGATGAGGTTGTTGAGGGTGCGGTTGAGGGTGTCGATGAGCTGCGGGTCGGTGGCGGTGGCGAGAAGCTGGTTCACGATGGGGATGCGGGAGAGATAGACCTTGGCGTCAACGTCGTCCTGGCCGAAGCCGCCGGCGAGTTGCATGACGGCGAAACCGCGCACGCGGGTGTCGAGGTCTTTGTTGCTGACGATGTCGGTGAGGAGCTGGTTGGCGGTGGGGTTCGAGCCGACGTAGCCGAGGATATCGCGGGCGATGCGGGATTTTTCGTAGGTGTTGGTGAGGGAGGAATTGTTGTAGGCCTGATAAAGCGCGGGGATGGCCTGATCCTTCAGCATGCTATTGAGGTAATCAAGCGCGCTGCGGTCAACGCGCCCGTCCGCGCCGATGAGCATGGTTTGCGCGATGGCCGCGAATGAGGTATCGCCATACAGCTTGAGCACGTCGAAGAGGTAGCTCTCGGCCATGTTGTCGGCGCCGTTGGGCTTGTCGATGGCGGGCGGGTGGGCGAGCAAATCCTTGGCGGAGGCGATGGCGAGGTCGCGGTATTTGCCGGGGGACATTTCCTCGAGCGTCTTGGCGAGGTAGGCGACTTCGATGCCGCGCCCGGTGGTTTCCAGTGCGGAAGCGAGAATGATTTCGGCATCCGCGCCGCCGATGCCGCGGACGACATCCACGAGGCCAAGCCGCAACGACGGGGGCAGGACGAAGTCGGTGCGGAGTTCGCCGCCGCGCCGGAACGACCAGAGGGAGCTGCTGCTGCTGCTGCTGCGCCCGCGCGAGCGTCCGCTGCTGCTGGAAGTTTGGTCGGCGGGGGCGTTGGGGTCGGCGCTCTCCTCGGTGGTGTAATCAATGTCCTGATTCTGCGCGAAGAAGTCGCGGATGACGGGCAACGCGGCGGGGCCGCGAAGAAGGCGCGGATGACAGGGAGCGCCGCCGGCCCGCACTCGTGCAGGCTTTCGAGGTAGAACACAACGAGGCGGATGTTGCGGTTGCGCTCGACGCCGGCGCCGAGTTTGAGGGCGAGCAGTTTGTCGAGGATTTCCTTGGGCGAAAGCCGGGCGGCGGCTTTGATGTTCTGCGGCGAAGGCGCAGCCGCGACAGCGGTTGCCGCAGGTTGAGCTTTGGCGGCGGCGAGGGCGGATTCCAGCGCCGCCTTTTCGCCAACCCACTGGCTTTCGGCGGCGGCAAGCTGCGTCTTGAAGCGGGTGGATTGCTGTTGCGTGGTGAACCAGTATCCGGCGGCAAAAGCCGCGCCGGCGGCCAACAGAACGGCGATGAAAGTTTTCATGAGCTTGTTTCCCCCCTGAAAACTAGCAGACGCCTGTGCTGACGCAAGGGTTACGGTGTGCGGTCTGATATTGCAGCCAAGCAACCGCTCATCGGGCTTGCAGGCATTGCAATGACTGGCCGATCGCCTGCTTGAGTCGCGGGTCGGCTGTGGCGGCGTTCATCTCGTTCAGCAGGCCGATGCGGGAAGTGATGACATCGCGGTTGGTTGGGACTTCCGGCTGGAAGGGGCCGGTTTGCGAACCGGCGTCCTGGGTGCTGTCGAGAATCCAATCCTTGAAAATCTGGTTGGCGTCCGCGCTGGCCCCGACGTAGGGGAAGGCGAGATTGGCGATGCGGTTCTTGTCCTCGCCATTCGCCGATTGGTAAGTCTTGGCGAGTTCGGGCATCGCCTGCTCCTTGAGGGTGGCGACGAGGTATTTGGCGGCGTCGAAATCCAGCCGGCCGCTGCCGGCGATCTTGGCTTGGGCGTTTTCAACCGCCGATTTGTCTCCGTGCGAACCCAGCATGGCGTAAAGACTGGAATCGCCATTGGCGTCCAACGCGCTCGGAGAAATCGGCCGGGAAGGTTCGGCCAGCAGCCGCTTCGCTGCCGCCAGCCCCACCTCGGTGTATTTGCCGGGCACCATTTTTTCCAAGACTTGGGCGATATACGCCACTTCCAAGGCGCGTGTGGTGGAAGTCATCGCGACTAGCAGCACGTTTTCGGCTTCTTCCGTCCCAATGGTTTTCAAAACGTCCACCAACCCAAGGCGGAATGAAGGCGGCAGCACCAGCCCGCTGAAAACCGGCTGGCCGACCCGCCAACTCCAGAACGGTAACCCGGAAGCGGCGGCAAGTTTATCGTTCAGGATATAATCAAGGTCTTTGCCGGTGGCGAGCATTTGCCCGATGGGCGCAATGGCCGGCTGGCCGATCTCGGACAGGCTTTCAAAGTGATGCGTAATCTGCCGGATGACGCGCGCCGGGTC
>JAPLTZ010000441.1:0-1506 GCA_026397895.1 Verrucomicrobiota bacterium
CGAAGCGCGGGGCGTTCCATTTCATCAGCAAGCCGTTCGAGCTGCCCAACCTGCTGGTCATGGTGCAGCGCGCGCTGGAGCACAAGGAACTCCGGGCGGAAACCAGCGCGTTGCGGGAGGCGCTCATCTCCGGCGGCATGTCGCCGATTTTCCACAGCCAGCCGATGAAGGCGGTGGTGCACACGCTGGAGCGCGTGGCGCCGAGCGACGTGTCCATCCTCGTCACCGGCGAGAGCGGCACGGGCAAGGAGGTCGTGGCCGACCTCATCCACATGCTGAGTCCGCGCCGGCGCGGGCCGCTGGTGAAGATCAATTGCGCCGCATTGCCGCGCGAGCTGATCGAGAGCGAGCTGTTCGGCTCGGTGAAGGGCGCCTACACCGGCGCGCACGCCGACCGCGAGGGGCTGTTCCGGCAGGCGGAGGACGGGACGCTGTTCCTTGACGAGATTTCCGAGATGCCGGTGGACACGCAGAGCAAGCTGCTGCGGGTCTTGCAGGAAAAGGAAGTGCGCCCGGTCGGCGGGAAGACGAGCTACAAGACGAACTGCCGCATCGTGGCGGCGACGAACCGGCCGCCGGAAGACGCGATCAAGCACGGCAAGTTGCGGGAGGATTTGTTCTACCGCATCAGCGCCATCACGGTGCATCTGCCGCCGTTGCGGGAACGGCGGGATGATATTCTGCCGCTGGCGGAGTCGTTCCTGAAACGCTTCGCGAGCCAGGCGAACCGCGTGATCACCGGTTTCACGCCGGCGGCGTCGGCGCGGCTGGCGGATTTTGACTGGCCGGGCAACGCGCGGCAGTTGCAGAACGAAATCCAGCGCGCGGTGCTGTTGAGCGAGGGCAGCGTGATTGACGCGGCGGATTTGTCGGTGACGTCGTTCAAGACTGTTGGCCCGGAAATCGCGGTCGGCGGCGGGATGGTGGCGGCGGATGTGAACTATACTTTGCTGGAGGGCGTGGAGCGAAACGCCATCGTGCAGATGCTCAAGGAGACAAAAGGCAACAAGCTGGACACGGCCAAGCGGCTGGGCATCGGCCGGCAGACGCTCTACAACAAACTGCGGGCTTACGGCATCGAGGCGGAGTAGGCCGGTTCAGAACCGGATGTTGCGCAGCGCCAGCGCGGCGACGGTGACCACCAACATCAGGCCGGCGGGCATGAATTTCTTCGTCTTGGCGAGGCGCAGGGCAAACACCACGAGCAGCGCGGCCATGAGGATGTTGACGGCGTTGCGGGCGAACGTGCGGTCGAGCAAGCCGGGGATGGCGCAAATGATGAGCGCGGCGGCGAACGCGGCGGACATGATGAGGGAGACGGGGCTTTTGGCTTTGAGAAAGCCGATCAATCCGCCGACGAGCAGCAGCACGATGTAAATCCAGAGAACGGTGTTTGGCATGGCGGGCGCAGGTTGCCTCAACCCGCGGCGATGTCCAAGCCCAGAATTTCGCCCGGCTCACATTCCACGGTGACTTCAAACGGCCGGCAGCAGACTTCGCAATCGG
>JAPLTZ010000441.1:1557-4635 GCA_026397895.1 Verrucomicrobiota bacterium
CGGTGGTGAACCGCTGGTGGGGCGCGCTGGTGTCAATCAGCAGTTCGAAACGCTGGCCGCAAAACGGACAGATGATGGATTCGGAAACTTCCACGCCAGAACCTAGCCCGCCGCCGACAAAAGGCAAGGGGACGAGGCAATCCCGCTTGCCCCAGCCCGCAGCGTTCCTATAATTCGCGCGTGCTCGACATCAAATTGATTCGTGAAAAGACCGACTTTGTCCGCCAGCGCCTCGCCACGCGCGGGGCAGGGGACGAAAAGCTGATTGAGGGAATTTTGCAGGCGGACGAGGCGCGGCGCAGGGCGCTCACCGAGGTGGAAACGCTCAAAGCCACGCGCAACCGCGTCTCCAAGGAGATTGGCGCGTTGATGGGGCAGAAGAAAATCGCCGAGGCCGAGGCGAAGAAGGCGGAGACGAAAGATTTGGGCGACAAGATTGCGGCGCTGGACACGGAGGCGAAATCGGCGGAGACGAAGCGGGATGAACTGATGCTGCGGTTGCCGAACCTGCCGCATGAGTCGGTGGCGCTGGGCAAGTCGGCGGCGGACAATCCGGTGATGCGCGTCCACGGGGCGAAGGCGGAGTTCGCGTTCAAGCCGAAGTCGCACGTGGAGTTGTGCGAGTCGCTCAAGCTGGTGGATTTCGCGCGCGCGGCCAAGCTTTCCGGTAGCGGATTCCTGCTCTACACGAACTGGGGCGCGAGGCTGGAGCGGGCGTTGATTCAATTTCTTCTCGACCTGCACACGACGCAGCACGGCTACACGGAAGTTTCGCCGCCCCACATGGTCGGGCCGCAATGCCTGATGGGCGTGGGGCAATTCCCGAAGTTCAAGGATCAGTATTACGGCGTTGCAGAGGGCGACAAGGCGGAGGAGTTGGGCAAGTTGTATCTGATTCCCACCGCCGAGACGCCGGTGGCGAACATTCATCGCGAGGAGATTTTGCCGGAGAAAAGCCTGCCGATAAAATACTGCGCCTACACGCCGTGTTTCCGCGGCGAGGCCGGCGCGGCGGGCGTGTTTCTTCACGATCATCCAAAGCGCCACGCGCGAAATGCCCCCGCCATGGTGGTTGAGGAAAACGTGGCTCCGCGTCTGCGACCGCACGAGATGAGGCCGGCCGGAGGAAAGATACACGGTCAGGGCATCGCACGCCCGGCTCCCGACCGGCACGACGCGTTCCTTGGACCCCTTGCCGAACACGCGCAGGAAGCCCTGTTCGAGATCAATTTGCTGCAGCGTCAGCGCGGCGAGTTCCGAAGCCCGCAGCCCGCTCGAGTATCCAGTCGCGGCGGATGAACCTGCGGTTCAAGAGCGCGGCCGGCGAAAACATATTGCCACACATCCTGAACGGCAGCGGCACGGCGCTGGCGCGGTTGTTCGTGGCGCTGATCGAGACGCATCAGCAGGCGGACGGCTCGGTGAAAATTCCGCAGCCGTTGCAGCCGTATCTGAAGACCGACTGCATCAAGCCGTAAATGAAAATCTTGCTCGCCAGCAGCGAAGTCCATCCGTATTCCAAGACCGGGGGCTTGGCGGATATGGTCGGCGCGCTGGCGAAAACGCTGGCTGGCTTCGGGCATCGCGTGGGTTTGGTGACGCCGCTTTACGCCGGCGTGCGGGAGCGGTTTCCGAAAATCAAGAAGCTGGATTGGGAGATAGAGCTACCACTTGGCACGCGGCAGGAGACGGCGGAGGTCTGGACGCTGGCCATCAATGCGCGGCTGACGATTTATTTCATCCGGCATCCGGATTTTTACGAGCGGAAAGGACTTTATCAGGAGGGGGGCAAGGATTACCCGGATAACGCCGAGCGGTTTGTTTTTTTCTCCAAGTGCGTGGCGCAGCTCGGGCGCTATTTGCCGTGGAAGCCGGAGTTGATCCATGTCCACGACTGGCAGGCGGCTCTAGTCCCGCTGTTCGTCCGCCACCAGAGTTTGAGCGATGGATGGCATCATGCGCCGAACACCTGCCTGACCATCCACAATCTGGCGTATCAGGGGAATTTTCCGGCGGCCGCTTTTGACCTGACGAATCTGCCGGCGGGCTACTTCAATCCGAAGGGCGTGGAGTTTTACGGCGCGCTGAATTGCCTCAAGGCGGGCATTGTTTTTTCGGACATCATCACGACGGTGAGCCCGCGGTATGCACGTGAGATCATGACCGGGCAGTTTGGGTGCGGGCTGGAGGGAGTTTTGCAGCAGAGGCGCGAATCTGTTTTTGGGATTCTTAACGGTGTGGATTATTCGGAGTGGCGGACGACCCGGAATCCGTTTTTGGATCATGCCTTTTCGGTCCGCAGCCTGAATCGGAAGACCAGACAGAAGCTGGCTCTGCAAAAGGAGCTTGGCTTGCCGGTGAATGCGGCAATCCCGTTGTTCAGCACCATCACCCGCCTGGCCGACCAGAAAGGCGTGGACATTCTTCTGGGAGCGTTGGAGGAGATGCTGGTGAACCGGATGCAGTTCGTGCTCCTCGGCAGCGGGTCGTCGTATTTCGAGAGTGCCTACCGCGATCTGGCGATGCGCTGCCCGGACAAGGTTGTTGCCCGGATCGGCTTTGATCAGGGCTTGTCACATCGCATCGAGGCCGGAAGCGATTTCTTCGTGATGCCGTCGCGCTATGAGCCTTGCGGGCTGAACCAGATGTATAGTCAGCGCTACGGAACTGTTCCGATAGTGCGAACCACCGGCGGATTGGATGACTCAGTGGTGGATGAGTCAGAGGATAACAACGGGGCAACAGGAATAAAGTTTGCCGAATATTCCGCTCCCGCTTTGGCGAAGTCAATCCGCCGGGCGCTGTCAATTTTCGAGGATACCAAGACTCTCCTAGCTTATCGGGTCAACGGAATGAACACGGATTTCTCCTGGAAGCGGACAGGCGAGCAGTATTCAAGGGTTTACGAGCTGGCGCTGAACCAGCATTCATAGTTAGTTGTTTATTGTAAACATAACCGACATTGTGGAGACATAATACGCATTCTGCCCTTTGCCTCATTGTTGCCTGTCATTGAATCCCTGCTAGTCGTAACCCCAGCCAAATCTGCTGCTGATTGGCCAGTAGACGAAAGAGGAC
>JAPLTZ010000480.1:0-708 GCA_026397895.1 Verrucomicrobiota bacterium
CTTTGCAGCCTTAGCTTTATTTGGATCCTTCTTGTACTTAACTTTTAACGTATCAAGGAACTGAGTCGCCATGCTTTGGGTTGCAAGTAACTCAGGCACTTCTTTCACTGGGGAAGAAGTCACGTTATAAATATTTTCTGGTACTTTCAATGCAGCCAAGAAGTCGGCTTTCAGATCATCGGACAATGAACCAACGTCTAATACGGATGTACCTGCCTTTGCTTTCTCAGCTGCGTTAGCATGAGCAAGGTAAACTGGCTTAAACCGCATCAACATCCATTGTGACCAACGATTGATACTCTTCTCATCGCTAATGTCGGCACCGAATAACTCAGCCATGGCTTGAGCATTGATTTTACCCGGATCAAGTGTAATCTGACCACCCGTACGAATGACTGCACGTGTCATCATCTTCTCTAGGTCATAAATGGCTTGGGTATAGCGTTGGTCTTCTACTTTAAAACCATATTGCAAGTAACGCAATTGTCCAAATTCATCCAAAGACTTATTGAACAAAGCAGACCCAATAGCGCGACCAATACCAGAACCCGCAAAGCCGCCAATTAAACCACCTGCAAGACCACCAATCACCGTACCAACTACAGGTACAACTGAACCTATAGCCGCACCAGCGGCAGCACCGGCAAGACCACCTGCAACGCCACCACTAATGTCGGAGTATTCAGTGTTCTTTTGAGAAATCGCTAA
>JAPLTZ010000480.1:719-4759 GCA_026397895.1 Verrucomicrobiota bacterium
GATATCGTAAGCCGCTAAGCCACCCAAACCAATTGCTAAAGCACCTGTTGCTTTACCACCCGGAATGTTTCTAGCTGTACTACCAATACCACGGCCTACCGCTTTGGTTGCGCCCCAGAGACCTTTACCAATGCCTTTCGCGCCACGACCTAATAAACGACCTGCTTGACCCGCTTTCCCTTTGGCGTAGCGACCAGCGCGACGCATGCGACCCGGCTTCTTACCCTTACCTTTTCGCTCATCGCCTTCACCGCCACCATCACCGTTTGCAAAGTCAGCAATGTCTGCAGCATCCCCTGCCATTTCCAACCAAGAGTCTTCTGCTTCTTCATCCCGCGCCTCTTGCTCTTCTTTGGCTCGCATTTTATCCCACGCTGCTTTTAAGGTACCGCCAACACCTGCTTTAGCAGCAGTGCCACCGGGAGCATTAGCAGCTTCACGTGCTTTTGCAGCTAAGGCCGCACGTTTCTTGCGTAGGTCTGCTACAGAGCCTTCACGAATACCGTCACCATCCGTATCGCCAAAGGCAGATTTAGATTTAGGCAGCCGTTCTTCTAAGATGGCTTTAATTTCTTCCAATACTGAAATGGTACGTTTAGACGTAACAATGATACCTTCACCAAATACACCTTTCAGGAAATCCTTAGCAAGTCCCATACCACCCATTAGGAAATTGCCAACCATCTTAGCGCCTTTCATGATGGCTTTATAACCACCTTTTAATAAACCGCCAGTCAGACTAGCAAGTTTACCCAACGCACCCTGACCCAGTTTAATGGCTTTCCCATTCTTATCGACAACACCTTTACGGAGTTCATCAACAGTAAGGACAGTTTCACCGTTGTACTTTACGTCACCGTCAATTTGCGATACCTTAGAGATTACATTCCCAGTCGTGCCAGAAGTATAACCACCATTGCGCATCACAACAGCCAAGAGCCGTGGAGACTGTTCACCGGGCACATAGACATCCATAGGGCCGTCTAACATTAATCCTAAGTGTTTACCAGCAAACGCTAAGGCTGACGAAGCCATGCGACCTAAACCACCCATACCGCGTAACATTGCGTTACCAGTTTGGTAGGCCGTCTTAAATAACTTACCTGCAATAGCACTGAGCTTTACTGCGCCACCATTGCGTTTAACAATAACGGCGTTCTCAAGATCAGACGCTTTACAAACAGTTTCAAAGCCTGTGGGTAGACGTTTGGTTAAGTCAATAATCGTACCGCCCAAAGCCACCACTTTCTGGAAGTCTTTAGGTTTCTTAATGATTAACTTATTGTTGATAGAAGAAGCATAGTGACCTGCTTTTAACTTCCACGCTTCCATAATCGGTTCATTGCTACCCGGAAGATAGATGTCGTGGAAATCACCAAAGGCTTTATTAACGGCAGAACCTGCCATCCCAATCGCGCCCTTACCGATCGCTAAGCCTTTACCAATACCCCAGCTACCCGCTTTAGCCATCATGCGGCCTGTATACTTGCCGGATTCCCAAAGACCACCCGCCGCTTTCTTACCCAAGCCCAACGTACCACCAATCAAATCGCCAATACCAGCCAGCAATGATTTTTGATACCACTTAGGATCTTTACGGTTTTCATCCCCATTGCCAAAACCTTTGATTAACAAACCTTCCACAAATGACTGATGAATCTTAGTCATGAGGTCAACTACAGTTTGCATCTCAGTCTTCACACTGTACTTATCCAAGCGTTCAGTCACGGAACTCATATCAACGTTTAAGTTTTGATTTACATTGCGTGTCTTGTTGAACTCTTGTTTGATTTGTACTGGTTCAGCGGGTTGTGCTGGTTGTTGGTTAACCGCTTGCATCAATGGGTTAGTATTGAGCGGCTCGGTTGCTTTTACTTTTTGCTTGCGTTCGCCTTGACCGTTAATTAGAATCTTGGCATACTGACGATAATCAATTCGACCATCACGGATAATACCCATGTCTTCGAGTTGCTGACCGTAGCCTGCATTCACTAAGTTCTGCACTGATTCAAAATTGATGTTGGTACCCGCACCTAACGTATTAAACGCATCCGCAAACTCACCATGCTTAATCCCCATTTTGTCATCTTCAAGATGCTTACTGAAGAGCTGACTAAATACAGCACCATGTTGACTCTTAAAGGATGCAGGGTCAGTGAGGAAGGCTTTGCTTACTGACTTCTTATCAATCGAACGATCAATCAAAGCGTTACGTAAATCACGCTGTTGTTCTGGTGATAGACTATCAGCACCAACTAATTTCAATAAACCCTGTAAGCTGTCGTTCACAGACTTGAGTTTATCTTTGTCTTTAAGCCCTTTGTTCTTCTCAGACAAATCTTCGTTGAACAAGACCTTGCTTAAACTAACATCCATTTCCTGTTCATTGGCAAACTTACCATTCAGCAAGTCGTATTGGGTTAACCCAATCGACGTATCGCCGGTACGGATAATCTGCAACTCACGTAACTGACGTGACAAGAGACCCGGAATGATTTCAGTCAAAGAACGCAGGCCGGCATGACTTAACGAGGTAGGCTTATTTAGATTGTCAGGCGTATTGGCAAAGAGCTTATTATTGACATCCAATTCTTCCTTTACGTTTTCCCTAAGAAAATCAAAGAAGCCGCCTAATGGACCATTTTCAATATCCGCGCTCGTTAGTCCTTCACGAACATCTTGGTATCGTTTTTGGAACCAACCTTTAACCCCGTCTGCTTCCTCACCCAATGGTGTTGCTTGTGGTAAGCGATTGGCTAGACTCTGCACTTGACGGTTAATCAAATTTGGATGATCACCACTTGCCCACTCATTGGCCAAAGAACCCGCATTGTTAATCCCGTAGGCTAGGTTGTTACCCAGTTTCTGAATCCCTTCAGCGTTCTTGACTCTTGGTGCAATGTGTTTAGCGAACAGCTTGTTAGCCAGATAGCCAATACCTTCAGCACCTGCGCCTTCAGCCACAGAGTTAACTGGATTGCTCATTCCAAACGCTTCGGCTTGATCTAAGCCACTTGTGACCATACCGGTGAGCATCGTGCCAGAACTTGCAATCTCCGTGATCTTATCCACACCTTTCTTAACCATGCGATCCATCAGCTTAGGTAAGAAATCTGCACCAGCGCCAAACATGGCATTGGTAGCAGAACCCATAAACCGATTACGCAAATGCTCGGCAAGACGTTCTGAGTTATTTAACTTAACATACTCAGGTAAGCCTGTGTTGTTACGAATCGCAGCCAGTTCACGTGACTGTAAGGTCAACATGCGTTTTGTTTCTTCTAGCTGTTCTTGCGCAACATAGTACTGACGGGTTTGTAGTTCTAAAGAACGCCGTTGATACCCGACAGTGATCTTGGTGTGGTACTGTTCCATAATAGAAACAGAACGACGAATTGCGTCTAACTGAAAGACACTTTCGCCGTGGCGCACCGAAGACATAACTTCAGATAACTGCTGACGTGCCATGCCGTTAGCTTCGGCACCTGCCGCTTGCTCAATCTGAAAACGAAACATGTCGTTTAACGAAGATTGTAACAAACCTTCTCGCTGGTCACCTCGACCACTGTTGGCATATTCGTCTTCATAGCCCGATGCAAACTGGTCTAACTTGGCTTTTAAACCTTTAGGTAGAAGCTTATCTGCCTTAGGTAAAATTTTACTTGTGATTTTTCGTAAATCATTTACAGCAGGTTTTAATTCTTTCTCAGCCGTATCGTATAGAGTTCGTATGCTGTCTGAAGCTTTTCCTGTAATATCTAGAGTTTGTCCAAATCCCTTAGGGAAATGATCATCTAGCTGTTTGCGGATAAAAGCTTCGCTTTTAAGATAATTAGTACCACCCCGTAAGAAATCTTGACCTAACTCAGTCACAGCCTCACGGCCTGTTTTAGGTGGCGGTGGTACATCACTATCAAAATCAAACATAAAGTCGTCGCCGAAGTCAAACTCATCGGCTTTGATCTTAGTCTTTTTCGTTTTAAATTTGTTGAACATTATTCTATATCCTTTTAGATAAAGGTTCTAGTCATAGTTTAACT
>JAPLTZ010000170.1 GCA_026397895.1 Verrucomicrobiota bacterium
CAATTCCGCCGCGTTCTTCGCGCTGGTGTTCCGGCTGTTACAGGAGCAGCTCGGCGAACGGTTGGATTTGCCGGCGTCGTCCATCACGGAGGCGGTCATCGAGGAGCGGTTGCAGCGGCGGCAGTTGCCCGCGCCGATGCTGGCGCGGCTGCACGAGCTGTTCCAGGCCTGCAACCTCGCGCGTTACGCACCGGTGAAGTCGAGCCAGGAGCTGGAGGCGTTCATCCCGCGCGTGGAGCTGTCGCTCCGCGAAATCCAAAGCATCGAATCATGAAACGCATTGCTCCCATCCTGATTTTGCTGGTGACGCTCGCGGGGCGCGCGGGCGCGGGTGCGGAGTTCGACGCGGCCAACAAACTTTACAATCAAGGCAAGTTCGCGGCGGCGGCGGCAGGCTACGAGCGGATGGTCGAGTCCGGCGCGGGCGGCGTGGCGGTGTTTTTCAATCTCGGCAACGCGCAGTTCAAGTCCGGCCAGTTCGGGCGCGCGCTCGCGGCGTATCGGCAGGCGGAAAAAATTTCACCGCGCGACCCGGACGTGCTGGCGAACCTGCAGTTCACCCGCAACCAGATCGGCAACAGCGCCTCGGTGAAGCCGGGCATCGTGCAGCGCGGCTTGGCGCGGCTGACGCTCAACGAGTGGACGGCGCTGGCGGCGGCGGCGGTGGCGGCATGGTTTGTTTTGCTGGCGCTGGGGCAATGGCGCCCGGCTTGGCTGAGCGCCTTGCAAAATTACGTTCTCTTCACCGGGCTGGCGGCGGCGTTGCTGACGGCGGGCGCGGCGGCGGATTGGGCGATGAATCATTCCGCGAAGTCTGCGGTGGTAGTCACGGAAACCACCGTGCGCACCGGGCCGCTGGAGGACGCGCAGGCGAGTTTCACGGCGAAGGACGGCGCGGAATTGACGGTGCTGGACGAGCGCGAGGACTGGTTGCAGGTGCTGAACGGTCAGCGTCAGACAGGCTGGGTGAAACGCGCGGCGGTGCGGGTTTTGTGAACTTCTATCCGCAGGCGACCGGCCTGCGCTTCAACTTCTACCAACTGCCGTCGGCGAGGATGGCGATGATGTTCTTGGCGAGGTCGGCGGTGAGCACGGGCAGGGATTGGCGCTCGGCGCTGGTCATGTCGTCGCCGACGCGGATGCTGGTGTAGCCTTTCACGATGCGGTCGGCGAAGATGACTTTGCCGGTGGTGCGGGAGCGGGCGGTGACCACGGCGGTGAGGCTCAGGCGGTAGTCGCGCACGGTGAAGGTGTCTTCGGGGCGCAGCGTGGCTTCGGAACGGTTGTAGCCGGTGATGACGCCGGTGAGGATGATGTCGCTGTCGTCGTGGGTGGCGAGTTTGTAGGTGCCGTCCTGCTGGAGGCGCTTGCGGAGGGCGGTGGTGAGCGCGTCGGTTAGGTGCGGCTCCAGGGTCTGATTCATGAACGGCGTGACCTGGACGGATTTTTCGCCGGCGGTGTCGCCGTTGGTCGGGCCGAGAGTGTAACCGGCGCAGCCGGCGAGAACGACGGCGAGCGCGAGGGAGGCGAGGTTGGCAACGAGGCGCATAGCTTTATTTCTTGTCTTGGCTGGTGGTGTCGGCGGATTTGCTCTTGCCTTTCGGCGCGGAGG
>JAPLTZ010000202.1:0-3206 GCA_026397895.1 Verrucomicrobiota bacterium
ACAAAAGCCACCTAGGACTAACGGTAGCAACACAGACCCATGCCATGAAGAAAACGAAACATACCAAGTTCGGCAGAGTTCTATTGAAGCTCAGCGGCGAAGCCCTCGGCGGCGATACCGGCGTGGGGATATCCCCGCAGGCGGTGCAGCACATGGCGGCGCAAATCCGCGAGGTCCGCGACCTGGGCGTCCAGGTGGTGCTTGTCGTGGGCGGCGGCAATATTTTTCGCGGCCTGAGCGGCAGCGAGCGGGGCATTGAGCGGGCCACGGGCGATTACATGGGGATGCTCGCCACCATCATCAATGCGCTCGCGCTGCAGGACGCGCTGGAAAAGCTCGGCGTTGCAACCCGCGTGCAAAGCGCCATCTCCATGGCGCAGGTGGCCGAGGCATTCATCCGCAGGCGCGCCGTGCGGCACCTCGAAAAAGGCCGGGTGGTCATCTTTGGCGGCGGCACCGGCAATCCTTACTTCTCCACCGACACCGCCGCCGCCCTGCGCGCGAATGAGATCGGCGCGGAAGTCGTCCTCAAGGCAACCAAGGTGGACGGCATCTACGATTGCGATCCGAAGAAAAACTCCAAGGCCAAGCGGTTCGCGCAGATTTCCTACATTGACGCGCTGCAAAAGCGCCTGCAGGTGATGGACTCGACGGCGTTCTCGCTGTGCATGGACAACAAGATGCCGATCATCGTCTTCAATTCGTTCCAGCCGCGGAATCTCTGCCGCGTCGTGATGGGCGAAAAGGTCGGCACGCTGGTGACGGAGTAGCTGCGGGCGTTTTCCCATGCCAGAACTGCCCGAAGTCGAGGTGCTCGTCCGCCATCTCGCGCCGTTGCTCAAGAACAAAACCATCCGCGCCGTGAACGTGCGCCGAGCGAAGGTGCTGCTGCCAACTTCGCCGCACCAACTCCGGCGGGCGCTGACGGGGGCGAAGTTCACCGGCGTTTCCCGGCGGGGAAAGTTTCTGCTGTTCACTCTGCGGCAGCCGCAGCGGCGGGAAAGCCTGCTCCTGCTCGGTCATCTCGGCATGACGGGGCGCATCTATCTGCAACCGGCGAATGCGGCGTTGCCGAAGCACGCGGCGGTGGTGCTGAACTTGGGCCGACAGGATTTCATTTACGAAGACCAGCGTTACTTTGGCCGGCTGACGCTGGCAACGGCCAATCTGGCGCGGCTCGGGCCGGAGCCGTTGGCGGCGGAGTTCACGGTGGAACGCTTTTCCCAAGCGTTGAAACGCTCGGTGCAGCCCATCAAGGTCAAGCTGCTCGACCAATCGCTCGTCGCCGGCGTGGGCAACATCTACGCAAGCGAGGCGCTGTTCCGCGCCGGCATTTCTCCGCGCCGGTCCGCCCGGCGGCTGAAGCCGGAACAGGTTCGCCGGCTCTGGCGGGCTGTCCGCCGGGTGTTGGCCGAGGCGATCGCCTGCGGCAGCACCATTCCGTTGAACCACGGCGCGGCGGTCGGGCGGGACCGGTTGTTTTACTTTGGCCGCGCGGCGAACGCGGTGGATTATTATGCCGAGCGATTGCGGGTTTAC
This sequence comes from Verrucomicrobiota bacterium, assembly GCA_026397895.1. Classification (GTDB taxonomy): domain Bacteria; phylum Verrucomicrobiota; class Verrucomicrobiia; order Limisphaerales; family JAFMIX01; genus JAFMIX01. The sequence continues at coordinate 1,540 of JAPLTZ010000202.1, forward strand.
GACCGGGACGGCGAGCCATGTGTCCGGTGCGGTGCGGCCATCAAACGGATCACGCAGGCGGCGCGCAGCACTTTTTACTGTCCGCACTGCCAGCGCCAATGAATTTGCCGGGGGAAATTTATTGACGCTGGCAGCGGTGGTTTGTAGATTGCGCGCCCGTTCAAATACGGCATCCAGAGTAGCTCAATGGTAGAGCACGCGGCTGTTAACCGTGGGGTTGTAGGTTCGAGCCCTACCTCTGGAGCCAGTTTTCATTGAGTTCTTCGAGGCGGGATTGTTTTCGTGTCGGCAGTATCGGGTTGTCAAACCGGATTCAGGGCACTAGCATCAATCTGCCTGTAAAAATCGGTTCGGGGCGTAGCGTAGCTTGGTAGCGCGCTTGCTTGGGGTGCAAGAGGTCGTGAGTTCAAATCTCACCGCCCCGACCATTTTTCAGGTTTTCGACAGGTCAGCGGTTTTGCATTGGTTGCCGAAACGTCGGCAATTCAAGTGAACGCATGAATCCGATCACGAGTCAGCAAGATGAAGACGGACGGCGGTCGGGACGGTGGGGGCTTTTCCGTTTTCCGTTCTGGGGCGAGCTCCGGCACTACTCGCGGGAGAAATGGCGGCGCGACCTGATTGCGGGGGCGACGCTGACCTTAGTTTCGATTCCTCAGGCCATCGGGTTTGCGCTCATCCTTGATCTGCCGGCCACGCCGGTGATTGTTTCGGTGGTGATCGGCGGGTTTGTCGGCGCGTTGTTTTTTTCCTCGCATCATCACGTCTTTGGGCCGACGACTTCGGTGAGCCTTATCACAGCCGCAACGGTTCTGGCCTGCCCCAATCTTGGGTTGCATCCGCTGCAACTGGCGGCGTATCTCGCGTTTCTGATCGGGGTCACCCAATTCGCCGCCGGCCTGTTCAAGCTGGGCACGGTGACGAAGTTCATCTCGCGGTCGGTGGTGATCGGCTACACCACGGCGATAGGCGTGCTGCTCATCGCCGGTCAACTGCACCATTGGCTCGGCTTTTCCGTTCCGGCGGGCGAGACTTTTGCGGCTACGCTCGCCAAACTGGCCGGGGCTGCCGCAGTGCACACTGTTTCGCCTTGGGCCGTGGTCATCGGATTGTTTGCGCTGCTGTTGTTTGAGGGAATCAAGCGCTGGCGGCCGGGGTGGCCGGCAGCATTGATCGGGTTGTTTTTGTTCGGCATCGCCGCGCGGGTGTTCGCGCAATTTCATCCGAAGGTTCCGTTTCAACTGGTCAAGGACGAGGGCGCGTTGTCGGCGGTGTTGCCGGTGTTGAACCGGTTGCCGCCGTGGCAGGATCAATGGATGATCATGCAACATCTGGCCGGCAGCGCGATTGCCATCGGGATCATCGGCATGCTGGAGGCCACGGCGATCACCAAGTCGCTGGCGGCGCGCAGTGGCCAGCGGCTCGATTCCAACCAGGAGCTGCTGGGCATGGGGGCGGCAAACATGGCGGGCGGCATCTTCGGCGTGCCCCCCGGATCATCCTCGTTCACGCGTTCCGTGGTGAATTATCAGGGCGGGGCGGCGACGCAGTTAGCCAGCATGTTCAGCAGCGCAATGGTGCTGCTGGCGATGTTCTTCGTGACGCCGGTCATCAACTACATCCCCATCCCGGCGCTGGCGGCGCTGTTGATGCGGCTGGGATGGCAG
>JAPLTZ010000202.1:3223-7571 GCA_026397895.1 Verrucomicrobiota bacterium
GGTCCACGCGGTCGGGCGCGGTTGTTTTTTTTGTCACGTTGATGGCCGGCTTGCTGCTCCGGTTGGACACGGCTATTTATGTGGGGATCGGGGTCGCGCTGGCGCTTTTTTTACGGAAAACCAGCACGCCCGTGCTGACGGAATATGTTTTCACGGAAGGCGGATATCTGGCGGCGATGTCTGATAAATCCGAACGGCCCAATCCGCAGGTTTCCATTATCCATGTGGAAGGGGAACTGTTTTTTGGCGCGGCGGATCTGTTTCAGGATCAGGTTCGTCGGCTGGCCGAGGATATGAATATCCGGGTGTTCATCTTGCGCATGAAAAACGCGCGTCATTTGGACGCCTCAACCGTCATGGCGCTGGAATCACTGCATGATTATCTGCGGCAGACGCAGCGGCATCTGCTGATCAGCGGATGCGGTCCCGATGTCGGGCGGGTGTTGCGCAACAGCGGGCTGCTCCAGCAACTCGGGGAAGAGAATGTTTTTTTTGCGGAAACCAATCCGACGGTTTCCACCAAGCGGGCTTTGCAGCGGGCGCAACAGCTTCTGCAGGGGGCGGTGGACATTCGCATTTATTACGACCGCGACCCCGGGGAGCATCCGGTCGTTTTGAGCCGGGGGGATTACACCATTTAGCTTTGCCCGGCAGGTCCGGGCAGCGAAATAATCTGGCGGAAGGGGTGGGATTTGAACCCACGGTAGGGTTACCCCTACTCCTGATTTCGAGTCAGGTGCCTTTAACCACTCAGCCACCCTTCCGGTCGAAAACCGGCGACAATCTGCCCACATTCTGGTTCAAGGCAAGTTGATTTCACTTTTGGCAGGGAGGCATTCGGGCATTTTATATCCGATGGCATTGAGTTTTTGAAGTTGCACTTGGGCGGAATCTTACCCAAGCTGTTTCGATAACGATTTATGTCTAGCTTGTTAAGCCGATTTAGTTTTGACCCGTCGAAAATGGACGCCAAAATATGGGCGGTTGTCATTTTTGTCTGGTTGGTGGTGGTGATGTGCGGGGTGGGGAGTGTGTTTTCGCAGGGGACGCGTTTTGACCGCCGGCAACGTTTGTTTTGGATATTGTTGATGATTGGGTTGCCGGTGTTGGGATTGTTGGTCTATCTCCCGTTTTCGATCAAACGCGAGGGATTTACACTTATGCGGCAAACCAGAACTGAAAAAAAGGATGCCCGCATTGAAGACACAAAAAAGCGGATGCTCAAAGAATGAACCGTGCTTTGTCAGTCATCGCTGGGTTGCTGTTGTTCAATCCTGTCTTTCTGACGACTGGTGGGGTGCAGGCTGCCGCACGAAATCCCAATGTGCAGTTTGCGGATGACGAAACCCAACGCTTGCCGGAGACGGATTCCAGCAATGATGCGTTGAATCGGCTGCGGCTGCCCAACACGCAAATCGAACGCGATTCCGGCCCGCCTTACGGGAGCATGTATTACGATGTTGGGGTGGGGCAGCGGCTGGAGCCAAGAGTGGGGGGCTTTAGTGCAACTCTGCCTGACATATTTCAGACTGGCTTCAGATATAATGCTCCTTTTTTAAGCTCCCGGGGAAGCACGACCAATGCGGAAATTAAATTAGGACGGTTTTATTACGACGTGACATCGCTTTCAACCTCTTGGTTGTTCAGCGACAACGTAAATCGCGCCGAGACGGGAGTTAGCAGTGGTTTTATCGGCATTTGCACCCTGAAAGGTGTGGCAATGCTACAGTTGCTCGAGAATTTGCGCTTCGCGGCGACGGCGGAATTGGTGTTGCTGCCGTTGCGGGGCAAATTCGGACTTGCGGGATTTGTCAGGGACTCCGGCGAAGCGAGACTCTTTTTGAGTGACAGCTATGGGCGGGAGCGGTTGCGGGCGCAGATTGCCTATGATCTGCTGGTCGGCGGTTGGAACGCGAGAATCTATGATCAGGTGCAGCTCAAATCCCCTGCGATTGGACTCGACGAACGCTTCAACATTGCCGCTGGGGAGCCGTTCGATGAACAGGATCGCGCCGGGCGTTACGCCTTCCGCAGTTCCGGTGGCGGCAGCGGATTGCGGGTCAATGAGTATGACCGCCGCAATGATTTATCGTTCAATTACGTCAACAATCAAATGGGTGTTTCCGCCAATCGGCTGTTGCCGACGGAAACCCGGGCGACGTTTGGCGCGTATCGCATGAATTACTGGTATCTCGGCGATAGCGGGGCGATTATGCCGCGCACCCGGGATGTGGGGTATGCTTCCCTGAATTCAGAGCGCGACAACCTGCGTTTCAAACCGTTTGTCGCCTATCAGATTTACCGTTCCAACGAGCAGGAATGGAAATTCGGACTGCCTCCAGTTTTCGAGCAGCTTTGGCTATTACATCGGTGGGCGCAGGAGCCGGGATGCTTATCTGGCTCACGCCAAGCTGCAACACGATATCAACCCGCTTACCCGCCAGAGCATCGAATATCGCCGCGACATCACCGCGCCCGAAGAAGACCTGGAAGAATCGTATACCTATCACCTGCGGCGAGTGCTCGGACCATATCTGAGCGCATCCCTGTTTTTCAGCTACGCCACATTTGAAGACTTGAACAACAACAACACCGGCACCACCGAATGGCGTGGCGGCTTGCTGCTGGACTCCCACATCTCCAGCAAAACCTTTCTCCGCTTCGGCGCCATTTATTCGCGCGTCAAATACAACAACGCCGACCTTGGCGAATGGGACCGTTGGAGCGCGCTGGCGCAGATTCACTACCACTTTTCGGAATCGCTCATAGCGGCGCTGACTTACCGCTATCAGACGCGAAAATCCACCGTCGTGGGCGACAGCTACGATGAAAATCTCGTCGTGCTGACCCTCACCAAACGCTTCGACGCCCCGCAACGCGGTGTGGATGTCACCGACGAATAGTTCCGGCAGCGCGCAGAGTGGTTGTAGATATTTGACCCCGCGCCGCTTTTCCCGCAAACTCGCCCCATGGCGAACACCTTCGGTCAACTTTTTCGCATCACCACCTGGGGCGAATCCCACGGCGGCGGCGTGGGCGTCGTCGTGGATNNNNCCTCGACCGCCGGCGCCCCGGCCAGTCCCGCATAGTCACCCCGCGCAAGGAAAGCGACACCGTCCAAATCCTCTCCGGCACGTTCGGTGGCAAAACCCTCGGCACGCCCATCTCCCTGCTCGTTAAAAACGAGGACCAACGCTCCGAAGCCTACGACGAGATGGCGAAAAAATTCCGTCCCTCGCACGCCGACTACACCTACCTCGCCAAATTCGGCATCCGCGCCTGGCCCGGCGGTGGCCGTTCCAGCGCCCGCGAAACCGTCGGCCGCGTTGCCGCCGGTGCGATTGCCCGGAAAATCCTGCGCGAACAATTCGGCGTGGAGATTCTCGCCTACGTCAAACAAGTCCAGCACCTCGCCGGCAAGGTGGACGCCGGCAAAGTGAAATTCGCCGACGTCGAAGCCAACATCGTCCGCTGCCCCGACCCGGCGGCGGCGAAGCGCATGATTTCGCTCATCGAACGCGCCCGCAAAGCCGGCGACAGCGTCGGCGGCGTCATCGAATGCATCGCGCGCGGCGTGCCGCCCGGTTGGGGCGAGCCGGTTTTCGACCGGCTCGAAGCCGACCTCGCCAAAGCCATGTTGAGCCTGCCCGCGACAAAAGGGTTTGAGGTCGGCTCCGGCTTCGCCGGGACTTTGCTCACCGGCTTGCAGCACAACGATACCTTCCGCATGCGCGGCGGCAAAGTCCACGCCGTCACCAACCGCAGCGGCGGCGTGCAGGGCGGCATCAGCAACGGCGAGCCGGTCTTTTTCCGCGTCGCGTTCAAGCCCACCGCCACCGTCATGCACGAGCAGGACACCGTGGGCGTGGATTTCAAGAACACCACCCTCAAGGGCCGGGGACGCCACGACCCGTGCGTATTGCCCCGCGCCGTGGTGATAGTCGAGGCGATGACCGCGCTGGTGCTGGTGGATCACGCCTTGCGCCAGAAAGCGCAATGCGGTTGAACGGTTGAAACGCTTCGGCGCACTCGCGCCGCGCGTCACGGCTTGGCGGTGAATTCCTTCGCGCGCTTCTCGGCTTCGGCAATCTGCGCCGGGGTCATTTCCTTGAGCAGCCCGGCGCGGACATCTGCGCCGTTGTTGTCGCCGTGTTGCGCGGCGAGGGAGAACCACTTGGCGGCTTCCACCGGGTCTTTGGTCACGCCTTTGCCGAAAGCGGTGAGGAGGGCGAGGTTGTTTTGCGCGCCGCCGAATCCGCGTTCCGCCGCGGTGCGATACCACTTGGCGGCGTCGGTGGGGTCGGGCGCGACGCCCTGTCCGTTTTCATACATCCGGCCTAGGTTGTTC
>JAPLTZ010000086.1:0-590 GCA_026397895.1 Verrucomicrobiota bacterium
CGTGCAGCTGCTTTTCATGGGCACGGGCATGGGCAAGACGAGTTACAGCATCATGGCGCAGGGCAACATCACGCAGATTTTGTCCAGCAAGCCCGAAGATCGCCGGATGATTTTCGAGGAAGCCGCCGGCATCACCAAGTATAAGTCGCAGAAAAAAGAATCGCTCCGCAAACTCGAATACACCGAGCAAAACCTGCTCCGCGTCGCCGACCTCATCCGCGAAGTGAAGCGGCAAATCGGCTCACTGCAACGCCAGGCCGGCAAGGCGCGCCGCTACAAGCAGATCATGCAGGAGCTGCAGCACCTCGACACGCAGCTCGCGCGGCATCAGTTTGATTTGCTGCTCGGCGAAATCAACGAGCGCAACACCAGCGCCGAAAAACTCCGCGACGAAATCGAGACCGGTTCCTCCGCCGTCCTGCGTGCGGAGAACGAAATCTCCCAACTGCGCGAACGCCTTTCCGAACTCGAACATCAGTTGAGCGACACGCAGCATCGCGGGCTGGAGCTGAAGAACCACATTGACCGCCACGAAAGCCGCATCCAGTTCAACAACGAGCGCCTTGCCGAACTCACCGCGCAGAACGCGC
>JAPLTZ010000086.1:595-4795 GCA_026397895.1 Verrucomicrobiota bacterium
AACACCGACGTCACGCAGGCCGACGAACGCAAGCGCATGGCCGAGCAGGAGGCCGCCGCCATCCGCGAGCGCCTCGCCGCCGCCGAAGCGACTCTGAAGACCTTGCAGGAAGCGTTGCGCGCCAAGCAGGCCGCCGTGAGCGCCATCGAGCAGCAGATCATCGGCGACCAACGTAAGCTCAACACCGCGCAGGCTGAAGCCTTCGCCGCCGCGCAGGACTTGAGCCGCGTCCGCAACGAAATCAACGCGCTCGATTTGCAGAAGCAGGGCAACGTCGTCCGCCTCGAAAAACTTTCCGCCGAGAAAATCCAGCTCGAAGAAGAGCGCGTCCACCTCAACGTCCGCCTCACGGAATTTTCCGCCAACGTCGAGAGCGAGAAGCTGAGCGTGCTCACCACGCGCGGTTCCGTCGAGCAACGCCAGGCGCGGCTGCGCGAGTTGCAGACCGAACTCACCGCCTGCGGCGTCGAGCAGGACAAGCTCGTGCAGTTGCAGGCCGAGAAGCGCTCCCGCCTCACGGTGCTGGAGCAGTTGCAGGGTTCGCACGAAGGCTTCGGCGCCGGCGCGGTCGCGGCGCTGCGGAAGTCGCGTGCGGTCATCGGCTCGCTCGCGGACAAGATCCGCGTGCCCGACCAATACGTCGTCGCCATCGAGAACGCGCTCGGCCATCACCTCCAGCTCGTGCTCACCGAGCAGCCCGAATCCGCGCAGCAGATTCTCACCGAACTCACCGCGAGCAAGGCCGGCCGCGCGAGCGTCGCGGCGCTGGCGATTGAGCGGAAAAATTCCGGGCAACTGATTGCGTCCGGCGAAATCATCCACGCCCTGAGCGTCGTGAAGACCGACCCCTCGGTGGAGCAGCTTTTGAAGTCGTTGCTCGGCCACACGTTCATCGCCGCCGACCTCGGCACGGCAACCGCACAAATCCAGAACGGCCACGCGGGCTGCGACTTTGTGACGTTGAGCGGCGACCTGTTGAACCGCCACGGCATCTACACCGGCGGCTACCTTAACGGCGGCGGCAACGCCAAGGCGCCCGGCTCGATTCTCGGCCGCAAAAACCAAATCACCGAACTCCAGGCCGACGTGCTGGAGATTCAGGAAAAGGTCGCCGAAGCCAGCAAACGCCGCGGCGCGTTGCAGAGCGAGCAGACCGAATTGCAGGCGAGCTTGCAGCAGGCGCAGACGGAATTGCGCAACCAGGAAGTCGCCATCGCCACGCGCGAGGGCGAGGTCAACGCGCTGCAAAGTTCCAGTCGGTTGCTCCACCAGAAGATTGAAACCGTCGTGTTCGAGGTGCAGAGCCTCGCAGCGCAGGAGCAGGAAGGTTTGCAGAAGCGCGCCGCGATGGCCGAACGCATCGCCGAACTCGAAGCCCGCGAGCGTGCCTGCCAGCAGACCGTCGCCGAATTGACCGCAAGCCTCGAACAATCCCGCACCCAGCGCGACACCGCCACCGCCGCGCTCACCGAGAGCAAGGTTGCCCTCGCCACCGAGGAGCAGATGGTCGCCTCGCACCGCCGCCAGCAGCAGCCGCTGGAGCAGCGCATCGCCGAACTCACGCAGGCGCTCGCGCGGTTGCGCAACGAGGTCTCCGCGTTCGTCACGCGCAAGGCGCAGGCCGAGGGTGAAATCGTCGAGTCGCGGCAGCAGATCGAGAAGTTGCGCCACGACCGCGAGCAGGTGAACGCGCAGGCCGCCGAAATTTTCCAGCAGAAGTCCGCGCAGGAAACCGACATCGCGGCGCGCGACCAGGCGTTGCGCGAACAGCGGCAGCGGCTCACGGAAATCCAGTCGCAGCGCGGCAATATCGAAGTCGAACTCGCGCAGAAGAACATGGCGGTGCAGAACCTGCGCGAGCGCGTGCAGCAGAAATACCACGTCAACATTGACGACGTCCGCAGCGAGTGCATCACCATCACCTACGCCGACGAAGGTCCGGCCAAGGTGCAGACGCTTTCACCTGAAGAGATGGCCGCCGCCGGCGCGGCGACCGATTGGACGGAAGTCGCCAAGCAGGTCGAGGCGCTCCAGGCCAAGATTGATGAAATGGGCCCGGTGAACCTCGTCGCCATCGAGGAATACGAGGAGACCGAACAGCGCCACCAGTTCCTCACCAAACAATACGACGACCTCGTTGAAGCGAAGACGCAGTTGTTGGAAGTCATCAACCGCATCAACACGCAGACGCGCGAGATGTTCGTGACGACCTTCAACCAGATCCGCGACAACTTCCGCACGATGTTCGTGGAAGTCTTCGGCGGCGGCAAAGCCGACCTCATCCTCACCGACGAAAACGATGTGCTCGAATGCGGCATTGACATCGTCGCCAAACCGCCCGGCAAACAGCTCCAGACCATCTCGCTGCTCTCCGGCGGCGAGCAGACGATGACCGCCGTGTCGCTGCTGTTCTCAATCTATCAGGTGAAGCCCAGCCCGTTCTGCGTGCTGGACGAGCTGGACGCGCCGCTTGACGAGTCCAACATCAACCGCTTCATCCGCGTGCTGCAACGCTTCATCATGCACTCGCAGTTCATCATCATCACGCACAACAAGCGCACCATCGGCATGGCCGATGTGCTCTACGGCGTGACGATGGAAGAGCACGGCATCAGCAAGATCGTGAGCGTGAAGTTCCACAAGGCCGGCGACGACGGCACGGGGCAGAAGCTGCTCGTGCCTACTCCTGACAGCGGCCCGCGCGGCGAGCCAACGGAAGTCGCGCTGGCGAATTAGGATTCGGCTATCAAAAAATGGCGGCGACTCGTGGGAGCGCCGCCATTATCGCCGACAAACGCCATGATACAACTTGCTTGCTTCGCCTGCTGTTTAGCCACAAGTAGGCTCAATTCTCTTTCGAGTTGTTGTTCTTTTCTAGCTTGGACATCAAGAGCCAAATCGTTCCAGTGGCTGCCACAATGCAAAGCCATTCCACGGCTAGACGTGAAATATCGAGGTTGCTATCACGTGGTGGCCTCAGAATGAAGCTCCTATAAGCACTCGCATGTGAATGCTCTGAAAACGGCTCAGTAGTGAGCCAAGGCGGAAATAGCCCGCTCAAGACAAACGCAACCGCCCCACAAAGAAGGACGCATTTTTGCGCGCTGATTCGCTTTACAAGCCGCCACGGCTTTGAACGTGGCAAGGAAAGTGTGGTTGGCTTGCCACATGCCGGACAGAATACGTTCCGATTTTCTTCAGTTAGTGCGCTGGCTTCAAACTCAACCCCAGTTCCGCAATGCTGACAGTAACACTTGGCAATCTGTTTCTGCATGTTTCCTCCTATTTTTTATCGTGAGCCGACGTATGAGTTTGGCATGGAGGGATAAAAAGTCGGAAGTCAAATTTTGAGCCTTCCGGCTCCCGTTCAATCTCCTTTGCCATTTCTTCTGTCAGGTCTATGCGTTTTTCATTTTGTGGATCAATTTCCGAAATGATTTGAACGTGGAAACCTTTTTTGCTTTGCCGGATAAAAAACTTTCCTGTTCCGTCTGTTATTGCAGGAACTTCTTGGTCTGGCCACTTGACTGTTATTTTGAATTCGACTGTTTTGCCAAGCAGTTCGTTTTCTGGAAAAGGGATTTTACCCCAGAAACGATCTTCGTCTGGCGATATGTTAGGGTTTTTGTGCATGCAATACATTAACCCGCAACCATCCTTTGAGGTCAATTCCCATTACTTCACAGAAGCCCCAACTTCTCAAACACCGCGCGCGTGGCTTCCGGCGTCTCGTGCCGGATGACCTGCCAGCCGCGCGCGGCGGCGGCGGCGGTGTTCGCGGCGCGGTCGTCGAGGAACAGGATTTCCGCGCCGCGTTTGCCGGTGAGCTTTTCGGCGGCGAGGTAAATCTTCTCGTCCGGCTTCATCGCGCCGACTTCATACGACAGCACGCAGCCGTCGAACTCGGCGTAGAAGGGAAATTTTTCGCGGATGTGGCCGATGTGGAGTTCGCTGGTGTTGGACAGGACGAACGTGGGGATGCCCCGGCGGCGCAGCGCGCGGTTCAGCTCCACGCTGGACTCGATGACGGTGAAAATGTCGGCGAAGGCGCGGCTGAATTCCGCGAGCGTGCCGCGATAGCCGGTGGCGGCGCAGACTTCGGCGAAAAATTCCGGCGTGCCGATGCTGCCGGTCTCGTAGCGGCAGAGCAGCGGCGTGTAGTCAAAAACGTGATGGATTTCGTCGAAGGCCAGATCGCTC
>JAPLTZ010000086.1:4890-6234 GCA_026397895.1 Verrucomicrobiota bacterium
GCCGCTGCAAAATCAAAGTCCACCATGACTTTGCCGAGATCGAAGATGACGACGCTGGGAATCATGAGGGCGCGGCTCATGGCATTTGCGTGCGGCCTTCGAGGGCGCGGCTCAGGGTGAGTTCGTCGGCAAATTCCAGGCCCGTGCCGGCGGGCAGGCCGTGGGCGATGCGCGAAATTTTCAAGCCGGGGCGCGCGAGGCGCTTGGCGAGATACGAGCTGGTGGCGTCGCCTTCCACGTCCGTGCCGAGGGCGAGGACGATTTCGGAAATCGGCTCGTGCGCGAGGCGTTTCTCCAGCTCGGCGATGCGCAAATCTTCGGGTGCGACGCCGTCGAGCGGGGAAATCTTGCCGCCGAGGACGTGGAACTTGCCGCGGAACGTCGCGGGTTTTTCGATGCTCAAAATGTCCACGGCGCGTTCAACCACGCAGACGAGCGCAGCCTCGCGGCGGGAGTCTTCGCAGATGGCGCAGGGGGATTTTTCCGTGAGCGCGCCGCAGACGTCGCAGAAGCGGATGCGTTCGCGCGCCTGCAGGATGGCTTCGGCAAGCTGCTTCACCGCGCCGGTCTCGGTCTGGACGAGGTGCAGCGCGACGCGCTCGGCGGAACGCGGGCCGATGCCGGGCAACTGGCGTAGCGCAGCGATGAGCGTGGTGATGGAGGAGGGGAGCATACGCGAAGGAAGAATTATGAATGAAGAATGAAGAAACAAGTTTGCGCGCTACACGCGAAGAATGGATTCTTCATTCTGCATCCTTCCTTCTTCATTTCCTCACATTCCCGGCATTTGGAAACCGGAGGTGATCTTGCCCATCTCGGTGTTGGAGATTTCCTTGACCTGGCCGAGTGCCTGGTTGGCGGCGGAGAGAATCATGTCTTCGAGCAGTTGTGCGTCGGGCGGGTTGAGCGCGGCAGGGTCAATCTTGATCGCGCCGATTGAGCCGTCGCACTTGGCGGTGACTTTGACCGCGCCGCCTCCGCTGGTGGCTTCCACGGTGCGGGCGGCGAGCGCGGATTGGACTTGTTCCATCTGCTGCTGCATGCGCGCAGCCTGTTTCATGAGTTTGCCGATGCTGGACATAAATTAGGAGTGGGATGTTGGGAAATAGAAGTTTGCAGTCAAATCACGAGCGGACTTCGACGATGGTGCCTTTGAAGATTTCGAGCGCCTTCTGGATGAGCGGGTCGTTCTTGAAATCGTCCTTGCTGAACGCGACGGGGACTCCGCCGGCACCGGGCTTCGGCGCGACAGGGGTGGCTGCTGGTTTGGATTGCGGTGTGACGGCGGCGACGGGTTTGGGCGCGGGTGCGACCGGCACGGCGACCGGCGCGACTTGGCCGATG
>JAPLTZ010000402.1 GCA_026397895.1 Verrucomicrobiota bacterium
AGATGCCGGCGGACTCATCCTGCACGAAGGTATTATAAGTTCCGTCCGTGTAGGTGATCACACCACGCAGCAAAACCGGATGATGCAAGCCAGCCTGTTCAGAAGACAGCCGCCGCACGTTGGCAGCCTGTTCAAACACCATTTCCACCCGCGACGCCGTCAGGCTGTTCGTATTCGTCGCGGCTTCAATTTGCGCTCCAAGCAGGAGCGCCAACCCGAAAGTCGCGAGCTTTTGAAAGACATCCATATCAGCAAACCGACATCTGCAAATAATATCACGCCGCAAACGCTGGCTGCCGCCTAAAACGGCGGCAGCTAGTCAGCCCTTTTGCTCCGTCGCAAAAGGCCGCGACGCCCACCCAAAAAGAAGCCGGGCCGGCTTGTGTCAGTGCGGCAACGCCTATGAATTCGTGCGCACCTTCCCGGTGGAACCCAAACCACCCACAAGTCCGGCCCGGCCAAATTTTCAATCAAACCACACCTAGCCACGCGAGCATCCGATTCGCCATCCTGCTCACAATCGCCCGCCGCCAGATCAAGGAAAACACCACGAACATGACACCAAACACCAGCAGTGCCCATGTTGCCGGCTCTGGCACTACACTCACATCCAAGCCCCAACTAACCAGCATACTCTGGTCGCCACTAACCATATCAGCCAAAAACAGCGTCCAGGTTCCATTCACATTGCGCGTGTTAAACACATCCAACTGCGCCATCGGCGTGGCCGCACTGAAATCCCCGTTCGGATTCACGTTCCGCCCGTCCGCCTGATACGTCCCGCCCGCCGGAGTCGTCACGTCATGGATGTTCAGCCCGGAACCGCTCAACGTGATGTTCCCGAAACCAGACGTGTCGTAACCAAACCCCGAGGCGTCGTTGCGCCCCACGCGGTTCAGCAGGATCGAGGTCAGCGTCGAACCGTCCGTGGACTGCAGCACCAGATAGCCATACAGGTCGCCATTGAAGCCGCCCGTGATGTTCAGGTGCACGTCCACGTTGTTGATGCCCTCGTTGCCGGGACCGTTGTCTAGGCCGCTGAACGTCTGCGACAGCGCGAGGCCCGTCGGGTTGCCGTCGGTGATGACCTGATTGATCGTCCCGGAGTCGTAGTTGATCACCAGCGTTGCCCGCGCAGTCAAGGCCAACGTCAGAACCGCGTTCAGAAGAAGTGTTTTTTTCATGATTATAGTCTGTTAATGGTTTGGGTGTTTGTTTTTATTGCGACTGCAACCGGTAATATGCGGAGGAAGGCACGGGGTCCAAGGTGCTGACGTCATCGGTCATAGTCATCACACCGGCGTTGGTGCCGGTGGCGGCGGTGAGGTTGCTGATGACCTGCCAGGTGCTCATGCCGTTGGTGGAGCGTTCCACGTTATAGGCTGAGCCGGGCAAGCCGAAGAACGAGAGTGCCGCCTGATTGCCGATGTAGGTGATAGAACCGGGCAGCCCGGTCATCGTCACCACATTTACGTTGATGTTAGCCGTCACCACGCTGCCGCCGCGATTGTCAATCGCCGTGTAAGTGAAGGTGTCGCTGTTGCCGTTGACCGGAACGTAGTTGATGTGGGTGGCGTCAGTCGTGATGGCTGCTCCCTGACCGCTGCTGCCCACGCTCACCAAGCTCATGGTCTGGCCGGAGTAGCTGGCGACATTCGTGAGCAGGTTCGAGATCTTGATCCGCAGGCTGTTCGAGGCCACCCGCGAATACGTGGCGTGTCTGGTTCACCACCAAAGTGGCGCCGTTGTTGGTGCTCCACCAATTCTGATTGCCCGCCAGGGTCGGCAGGTTCGTCGCGCTAAACGCGCCGCTGACGCCGCCGCTCACGCTGAACAGATTGAAACTATCGTTCGCCGCCAAGACACCGCCGACGTTGGTCACGGTGAGTGTGCCGCCAGCAGCGAGTGTGGTGATGCCAGTGAGCGTGCTCGCGTTCGGCGTGTTGGCGTTGTTGATGGCGATCACCGCCGTCGCTGTGTTGGAAAGGGTTAGGCTGTTGTTGATAGCGAGCGGCGAACTGTCCGTGCCGCCCAAGCCCGGCTGCAAGGTCGCGCCGTCATCCACAATCACCGCGCCGCCAACGACGCCATTGCCGGTCAGGATGGCACCGCTTTTCGCATCCACACCGCCGGCCAGCGAGCCGGTAACGTGCAACGCGCCGTTGCTGACCGTGGTCGTGCCGGTGTAGGTGTTCGCGCCCGAAAGGGTCAAGGTGCCCACGCTGAGTTTGACCAGGCTGCCCGCCGTGTTCGCCGCCACCGTCACGGTGCCAATGGTCGCCGCCGTCGTCGGAGCACCGCCGCTCAACGTCACCGTCGGCGCGGCGGTGTAGTTGATGCCGGGGTTGGTGATTTTGATGGCGGAAACCTTGAGGGTGCCGTTGCCGCTCAAGTCATCCGTCATTTCCGCAATCGCGGTGGCACCCGAACCGGTGCCGGTGATGGAAACGTAGGGCGCGCCGATGTAGCCGTCGCCTTGCGTAGCCACCGGGATGCTGCCGACGCCGTTGCCCGCCGGCGCGAGCAGCGCGGCGGCAAACGTGTCATCAAAACCGGCGGTGTCCACGACCGCGCCGCCGGCGAAGGTGCCGAACGCACCGTTCACGGAAACCTGCAAGGTTGCCGGCAGGATGGCGGTGTGGGTCAGGGACGACTGGAGCGTGGCCCCGTTCATGTTCACCGCGTTGGCGCCGTCCGTGACCAAGAA
>JAPLTZ010000058.1 GCA_026397895.1 Verrucomicrobiota bacterium
GTGTATGACGGCCCCGCCGCGGGCACCGACACCATCGAGAAGCAGTCGCAGTTGGTCGGGACCTGGATGGCGCGCAAGTTCGACGCCATCGCCAAGCCCACGCTGCTCGCCGAACTCCGCGCCGGCCCGGTGAATTATCCCAAGGTCAAGGCGCTCAAACACGCGCTACTCGATGCCGCCTTCGCGAACTTCGTGAAAACGCACTTCAACCGGAACACGCCGCGCGCGAAAAGTTTCCGCGCCTTCCTGATGGAGAACGCCGACTGGCTTTCCGACTACGCCTTCTTCCGCGTGCTCATGGAGGAGAACGGCGGCACGCCCGCGTGGGACCGCTGGGCGCCGGAACATCGCGGCCCGCGCCGCGCCCGCACCTGGCTGCTGTCGCTCCCCGAAAAGCGCCGCGATGACTTGAGCCGCCAGCAACTTTTCCACGCCTACGTCCAATGGATCGCTTTCAGCCAATGGCAGGTCGTCAAGGCCTACGGCTCCGAGAAAAAAGTCTATCTCATGGGCGACATCCCGTTCGGCGTGGGCCGCTACAGCGCCGACGTGTGGGCGAACCGCAGCGCCGCCCGAAAAGACCTTCAAGGTGGACCCCTTCACCGAGAAGTGGGGCCAGAACTGGGGCATCCCAAACTACCGCTGGGACGAACTCCGCCGCCACAACTTCGAGTGGTGGCGCACCCGCGTGGGCAACATCCAGAAAGTTTTCCACCTCTACCGCATTGACCACGTGCTCGGCTTCTTCCGCATCTACTCGTTCCCGTGGACGCCCGACCGCAACGCGGAATTTCTCCCGCTCACCGAGACCGAAGCCGCCGACCGCACCGGCGGTCGCCTGCCCGGCTTCAAGCAGTTCGCCGACGACACCCACGAGCACAAGCACGCCAATCAGATGCAGGGCGAAGAACTGCTGCGCGTCGTCCTCGAAGGTTCGGGCGAGACGACCGTCGTCGCCGAAGACCTCGGCTGCGTTCCGGAATACATCGCGCCCACGCTGGAGAAGCTCGGCATCCCCGGCTTCCGCATCCCGATGCTCTTCCGCAATCACGACGGCAGCTATGCCGACCCGAAACATTATCCGCTCCTCTCGCTCGCGCAACCCGCCACGCACGACCACACCCCGCTTGCCGCAATGTGGCAGGAGTGCTGGGATAATATTGATGCGGGCAAGGACGCGGACGGCAACCGCCGCGAGCTGCGGCACATGATGGACTTCGCCGGCTTGCGGCACGAAGAACCGCCGCGCGAATTCACCGACCGCCTTCACGAGGCCTTCACCCGCGCCGTGCTGGAATCCAATTCCTGGCTCGCCGTGCTGCAAATCACCGACGTGTTCGGGCAGAGCGAGCGTTTCAACACGCCCGGCTCCGTGTCCGGCGCGAACTGGTCGCACCGGCTCACGCCCACCGTGAAGCAACTCGACAAGAATCCGGCGCTGCTCGCCAAGACAGAAATGTTCCGCCGCCGCGCCGCCGAAGCCGGTCGCGTGGCGCGGTAATCAAACCGCTTCCGCCACGCGCTGGATTTTCAGCGCCTTGCCGGTGGCTTCGTCCACTTCGACGAGCGCGCCGTGGAGGATGACGCGTTCCTTCGCCACCTCGAAGCGGCGCGGCATGTTGGTGAGAAAACGCTGGATGACCGGCTCGATCTCGCGGCCCAGGCAGCCGTCGTGCGGGCCGGTGAAGCCGGCATCGGTGAGGTAGGCGGTGCCGCCGGGGAAAATCTGTTCGTCCGCCGTCTGCACGTGCGTGTGCGTGCCCACCACCGCGCTCACCAGCCCGTCGAGCATCCGCGCGAACGCGATTTTCTCCGAGGTCGCCTCGGCGTGCATGTCCACGAAGATGATTTTAGTTTTCTCGCGCAAGGCTTTCACGGCGTCGAGCGCGAGCGTGAAAGGATTTTCCAACGGCGGCATGAAGGTGCGGCCCTGGAAGTTCATCACACCGATAGCCGGGAGCGTGCCGAGTTGGATCACGGCACTGCCCTGCCCCGGCGTGCCGGCGGGATAATTGAACGGGCGTAGGAAACGCTTTTCGTTGGCGAGCAGGCCCATGACTTCTTTCTGATCCCACAGGTGGTCGCCGCTGGTGATGGCGTCCACGCCGTGGATGCCGTGTTGCAGGCGGAGCTTGGGCAAGACCTTGGCGACCGCGCGCCGGCCCGGCTGGCCCACGATGTCGCCGATGAAGATAATTTTCACGCGGGGAAATTAACCACGAATGGACACGAATGAACACGAATATTTATCCGCCAATTGCGCGAATTTTCGCGAATCCGATTTCTTTGGCGGTAATTTGTGAAATTCGCGGATTCTCTTTTTCATTCGTTCGATTATCTTGTCCGCCCATGAATATCGGCGACCCACTGACTTTGACCATCCACGACATCGCGTTCGGCGGCGAGGGCGTGGCGCGCGTGAACGACTTCGTTGTCTTCGTGCCGTTCGTGCTCGTCGGCGAGGTCGTGGAGGCGGAGGTGACGGAGGTAAAGAAAAGTTTTGCCCGCGCGAAGCTGTTGCGCGTGGTCACGCCTGCGCCGGAACGCGTCACGCCGGCGTGCCGTTACTTCACCGCGTGCGGCGGCTGCCAGTATCAGCACATTGATTATGCGGCGCAGTTGCGGATGAAGCACAAGCAGATCGCCGATTTGTTCGAGCGCATCGGGAAAATTTCGCCGGACAAGATCGCGCCGGTCGTGCCCTGCCCGCAGCCCTACGGCTACCGCAACCGCATCATGATCCGCAGCCAGTGGAACAAGCCGGAGCAGAAGCTCAACATTGGTTTCATCCGCGCCGACGGCGGGCTGGTAGAGGACATCACGGAATGCAAGATCGCCGAGCCCGCGCTCAACGACCAAATCCTGCACGTCCGCAAAAACCCGCCGCCCAAGGGCGGCATCAAGGTCGTGTTGCGCGTCCACCCGGAAGGCTGGGAAGTGCCGCCGGACTCGTTTTTCCAGAACAACTTTTTCCTGCTGCCGAAACTGGTGGAGACGGTCGGCGCGGCGCTCAAGTCTGCGGGCGCGAACTATCTCGTGGACGTTTTTTGCGGCGTGGGATTCTTCGGCATCGAGCTGGCGGATCAGGTGGAATCGTTCGTGGGCGTGGAGTTCGACCGCATGGCGATCAAGGCGGCGCGCAAGAACGCCGCCACGCGCGGTCGCACGAACGGCGAGTTCGTTGCGGGCGCGGTGGAGGACTTGCTGCCGGGCTTGCTCATCCGCTTCACGCCGGGCGCAACGAGCGTGCTGCTCGACCCGCCACGCAAGGGTTGCTGGCCGCAGACGTTGGAGTTGCTGCGGCAAACGAAGCCGGCGCAGGTGATTTACGTTTCCTGTCATCCGGCGACGATGGCGCGGGACTTGAACATCCTGTGCGCGGACGGTGTCTTTGAACTGGCACGCGTCACGCCGCTGGACATGTTCCCTCAGACGCAGCACGTGGAGTGCGTGGCGGATTTGCGCTGCAAAATCCAGTGATGCGGATGAAACTAAACTTGCCAACGCCGCAGGCATGGTTTCAACTTTAGCCAAGCAAAAATGACCTCCTACGAATCCTTCCGCCGCGAGAAAAGCTTTGTCGCCGACGTGCTGCCGTGGCTCATCGCCGCCGCCGCGCTGCTTGGCTACCTGCTGACGCTGAATCATTGGGTGGCGATGAACAGCCTGCAGATGACGGCGCAGGTGGCGGGCTGGGGCTGGCCGCAGAACTTCCTCGGCCCGGTGCATTTTCTGGCGACGTATCCGCTGCGGCTGCTGCCGCCGGCTTTGTTGCCGCTGGGCTTGAACGTCTTCGCCGCCGTCTGCGCGGCGCTGGCGCTCGGCCAGTTGGCGCGGAGCGTGGCGCTGCTGCCGCACGACCGAACGCAGGCGCAGCGCGAGCGGGAGTTCAGCGATTTTTCCCTGCTGACGACGCGCGCGGCATGGCTGCCGGTGATGTTTGCGACGGTGGTCTGCGGGCTGCAATTGAGCTTCTGGGAGAACGCCGTGGCGGGCACGGGCGAGATGCTAGACTTGCTGCTCTTCGCGGTCGTGATCCGTTCCCTGTTGGAGTTCCGGATTGATGGGCGCGGGCGTTGGCTGACGCTGGCGACGCTGGTCTTCGGCGCGGCGATGGCGAACCAGTCGCTCATGATTCTGCTGCTGCCGGCGTTCGTGGTGGCGCTGCTCTGGATCAAGGGAATCAGTTTTTTCAACCTGCGGTTTCTGGCGCAGATGGCGGTGGCCGGGCTGGTCGGTTTCGCGCTGTGCCTGCTGATGCCCTACATCCAAAGCCACGCGGCGGATGCGGGCGGGACTTTCTGGCAGACGTTGCGTTTCCATCTGGCCACGCACAAAAACTTCGCGGTCGGCATGCCGGTGAAGGCGTTGTGGGTGCTGGGGCTGACCTCGCTGCTGCCGGTCGTCGTGATGGGCATCCGCTGGGCGGCGTCCTCGGGCGACAACAGCCCGCTGGGCATCGCGCTGGGGTCGTTTCTGTTTCATCTGGGGCACGCGGGCCTGCTGCTCGTGTGCCTGTGGGTGGCGTTCGACCCGCCGTTCAGCCCGCGCATGTATCCGCGCCAACTCGGCATCGGCCTGTCGTTTCTGCCGCTGTATTTTTTGAGCGCGCTGGCGGTCGGCTATTACAGCGGCTACCTCCTGCTGGTTTTCGGCAAGCG
>JAPLTZ010000260.1:0-2424 GCA_026397895.1 Verrucomicrobiota bacterium
GTTGGTCGCCGGCGCGACGTATGCCTCATGGCTGGTGTTGTCCACGACCAAGGCCGGGGCGGCGGACGCTGCGGAAATTCCCCTGCCCTCTTTTGAAGAGGCAGCCGCGTCCTTGTCGCCGTCAAATTCCGGCCCGCCGGCGGCGACGTAGCCGCGGCTCACGCCGGAGCCGTCGGGGCTGACCCAGAAGGCGTAGAGTTTTCCGCTGGTGAGATGAAAGCGAAATCTCACCGGCTGCCCGCGCAGCTTGGAAAGGTCGCCAGCGTTTCTCCAGCACACGATTTGCTTGGTCGTGTTGGCGCGCACCAGCTCACAGTTTTCCTTTGAGAACGGAAGGACGACCTTGCCAGCCTCATCGAGGATTTCCACGCGCAGTTCGCCTTGCGGCGCGTCGAGATTCACGAAGAGCTGCCTGCCGTTGAACGTGACCGGACGCGTCGTCAGCGTGCCCGGCTTTTCGCCCGCAGCCATCGAGACGAAGCCGTCGCGCCGCAGGAAAGCCACGCCGGTGCTGCCGCGCGCATACATGCCGTTGCCCAGCCAATGGTTGTTCCCCTTGTTGGTATCACCTTGAAAACCGCTGTAGTAAAACCACAGTTTGTCGCCGCGTATCAGACACACGCCGCCCACCGACTGCACATAGCCGCGATCCCAAACATCGTGGCGCGCGGCGGGAATGAACGGCGTCCGGTCAGGCCGAGACCAATGAAACCCGTCGCGGCTGTAGGCGAGATTTAGCTCGGTGATTTTCGGCAGGCCGGTCTTCGCGCAGACGCCGTTGTCCGGGCCGAGGTGCATTTCGTAAATGCCGAGCATGATGCTTTCGTAGGCCACGGCGTCGAGATTGTAGAGCTGCGGTTTGTCGCCGATTTGCGGGTCGGGCAGATCGAGTTTGTCCGCCGCCGTCCAAAACACCGGCTTGTTGTCGTTGGTGGATTTGAAACCTGCCCACTTTGCGCCCGCGACAAAATCATCACATTCCCAATAATGACGGCTGCGGCCACGGCCAGGCGTGCCGGAGCGCAAACTGTAAACCCATTTTTTGCGAAACGGATTGTAGAACATCGTGCTGCGGTCGCCGGTCAAACCGCTTTCCACCGGCTTGCTCCAGTGGATGCCGTCCGCCGAGGTCATGCACAGGCCCGGCAAATCGCCGCCCGGAGGACGCAGATACATTTTCCAGCGCGCGGCGGAATCTGTGCCGTCGTAATCGGGAAAAACCGTCCACGAATCCGGCGTGATTGCGGGATCGAGAATGCGGTTTGAGCCGGGCTGGATGTCCAGGTTTGGCCGCTCCCAATGGATGCCGTCGCGGCTTGTTGCGTAGCAGATGGTGTGAATCCAGCCCGCCTCATACCACATGCGGTAAACCTGCTGCGTGGAATCCCACCACACGCCGCCGCTCTTCGGACAGGCGATGGCGTTTTTCGGGCGGTTCAATTCCAGCTCCGTCTCCGGCGACAGCACCGGATTGCCCTCGTATTTTTGCGCGTGATAAAACGTGCGCTTCAAATCCGTCTGCTCGATCAGAAAATCGTCCACGAAAAGCTGCCGCCCCACATCAATCGGAATCACCTTCGGCGGATGCTCCAGATACGGCACGGGCATCGGCTCTGGCGATTTCGGGTCGAGCGAACGCGGCGGCCATTCCTTGGGCAGCCGGATGCCGTTGTAAAGCAACTCGCCATCGTTCTCCAGCCACGGCTTCGGCGGCGGCACTTGTTTGGGCTCAAATTTTTTAGGCACGACCAGCACGCCCCATTTGCCAAGTTCCAGCGTGTCGCCAGCGGCAATCTGCTTTTGATAAACGGAACACAGGTTCTGGTTGCCTGAAAAAAGCAGCAGTTCCGGCAGTTTGACTTTCTGAAAACCGCGCGCCAGCAGCATCGTGGCGCGGCTGTCGGCGTTGCGGCCCGGCGTCGGCGTGACCACGAACCCCACGCCAGCTTGGCGGCATACCGCCCGGACGCCGTCAATGCTGCCACGGATGAATTGCAGACCGCGCAACGCCTCCGGCACTTCCTTCGCGGTGTAATCGCGGTTCGAGAAAAGTTTCGCGCCCGGTTCAAAGGCGTCTTTCTCGCCATCGGCGCACTCCAGTTCCGCCGCCGCTCCGGCCAGCAGCGCAACGCCGTCGGCGTTGGTGTTTCTGCTGGAGGCCGGGGACACCGCAGAATTGAATCCAGTTGCTTGATTGACGAGCACCCTCAACCGGCTGTTGGGCGAGTTGATTTTGCCCGCGAGCACATCCGCTTCCGTGAAGCTCGCCATGAAAATCTGTTTGTCCGTCTGACGATTGAAATCGTAGATCACACAAATCGAACCGTCGGCAGCCTGCACGCCGTCGGGATAGGTGACTCCGTGGCGTTCATCGAGCAGCAAGCCGCCTTTCCAGGTGCGGCCATCGTCGTCGGAGAGAAACGC
>JAPLTZ010000260.1:2463-6094 GCA_026397895.1 Verrucomicrobiota bacterium
CACCAACAGCAAGTTCCCGCTCGCCAGCCGCCGGATGAAAAAACGCGAAACCGTATGCGGAATCGAACCCGCCGCCATATCCGGCCAGGTTTTGCCGCCGTCGGTGGAAACACTTTCGCCGAGACCGTAGCTGGTGCGCGCGAGCAGCCACAACGAACCGTCCTTGCGCTCGACAAGCATGTGCTCATCCGCGCTGCGCTGCCTGGCCTCGGGAATGTTGGCCGCGCCCAGTTCGCCGAAAGTTTTTCCATGATCGCTTGAAACGACGACGCGCGAACTGCCGTTGGTGAACCACATCGCCGCCGGCAACAACCACCGGCCATCCGCCGTCACAATCGGTTTGTTCATCATGACGCCCTTGCAAATCTGGCGCGGCGACGACCACTTGGCGGCGGCATTGCCGGAGTCGGTCGTGTTGATGGCCAGAACTTCGCTCGTGTCCGTCTTGCCCGTCGTGTGCTGCGCCCAAAAGAGCCAGAGCTTGCCGTCGGGATCGTGCCAGAGGCAGGGATCGAACGCGCGCACCGGCCCGTCGCCATCGGGATCGAGGACGAGCACGCGCTGCCACGACTTGCCGTCATCGCCGCTGGTGTAGAGCAGGATGTAATTGTGCTCGTTCTCGGTGACGCCGCCGCCATACCACGTCGCCCACAGCCGCCCGTTCGCCGCGCGCTCGATGCCGGGAATGCCCTGAAACATCCGCGCGCTGTCCGCGTATTCCGCGCCGGGCGAAAAATCCGGCGCTGGCAGAATTGTGGCATTGGGCTCGGCGGCGGCAACCGTCCAAGTTGCGCCAGCGCACAACAGCAGAGCGATGAGTTTGTTTATCATAGTGACGAGATGATTGAGGCGAGACTGATGTATGATGAAATCATTTTTGAACCGGCGCAGGCAGGCGGCACGACTGCCACGCCAGGAAACGCCATCGGCCCTTTTCCTCGCGCCAGACCGCGAGGATGCTCAAGACGCCGTCGCTCGCGCCCGTGGCGCTGGTGGACTTGATGTGAACGCGCCCCGTCATCAGCGCGATGCCCGGCGCGGGAAAGGTGAAATTCCGCTCCTGATAATCATAGACAAGGTATTTCGTCCGGCCACTGACCAGCGAGTCAATGTAGGAAGCCTTGGTGTCCACCGCCCCGGTCGAGTGCGCGTAACGGAGGTCGTCGGAAAAAATGGCGGTGAGCCGCGCGCGGTCCGCCGCGATGATGGCCGCCACGCGCTCGTCATCGGCGGCCCGGAGGATTTTTGATTGCGCGTCGTCCGCTGCCTGCAACGGATTTACCGCGAACGCGAGCATCACGGCGGCGAGTGGGAACATTTTTTGAATCTGCATAATCGAAGTCAGCTTATTGTTTGTCTGGATTTGCAATCGGCACTTCCGGGTTCACGAACAGCCACGCGAGCGAACCGGTGAAACACACGCCCGCCGTGACGAGAAACGACGCCGTCCAGCCGAAGCGATCCGCGATCCACGGCGTCAGCGAAGCCGTGACCACGCCGCCGATCTGGCCGCCCATGTTCATCAGCCCGGACACCGTGCCCGCCGACTTGCCCGCGATGTCCGCCGTCACCGCCCAAAACGCGCTTTGCGACAGATACAGCGCCCCCGCCCCGCCCGCCAGCACCACGCTCGCCAACCGCGCGCTCTCCACCTGCGTCGCCAGCGCCAGAAACACCGCTGCGAGCGCAATCCCAAACCCCGCCACCCCGCAACGCCCCGCGCGCTTGCCGTAGTGCCGCGTTATCCAGTCCGCCACCCAGCCGCCCAGCGGCGCGGCGCACGCCATCGCGATGAACGGCAGCATCGAATAGAACGCGCTCGCCTTCAGGTTCAGGCCGCGCACGCGGCTCAGATAGATGAAAAACCAGGTGAAGAAAATATAGGCGACGTAGCCATACGCAAAATAGCTGTAAGTGATGGCCCACACGTTGCGACTGCGGAGAATCTCGCTCCAAGCCAGCGCGCCTTCAGACTCCTTCGTCGCCACCGGCAAGCCGGCTTCGATGTGGTCAATCTCCTTCCGACTGGCGAGCGGATGTTCCTGCGGCGAGTCGCGCGCAATCAACAACCACACCGTGCCCGCCGCCAGCCCAATCAACGCGCTCACATAAAACGACCAGTGCCAGCCCCATTTTGTCAGGACGTAAATGATGATTGGCGGCGTCACGCCCGCACCCGCGCCGACGCCGGCGAAAATCAATCCGTTCGCCAGCCCGCGCTCGGACGAAGGAATCCAGCGCGACACCAGCCGGTTTGACGACGGATATACCACCGCCTCGCCCAGCCCCAGCAGAAACCGCGTCGCCAGCAACAGCACCAGCGACAAAGCCATCCCCGTCGGCACCAGCGCCGTGAGTGTCGTAAAAACTCCCCACCACACCACGCCCACCGAAATCACCAGCCGCGCGCCGAAGCGGTCGGCCAGCCGTCCGCCCGGCCCTTGAAACAGCGCGTAGCCGATCACGAACGCGCTGAACACCCAGCCCAGTTGAAGATTCGTCAGCCCGAAATCCTTCTGGATCGCCTGCCCCGCGATGGAGATGTTCACGCGGTCGAGATACGCGACCGCGCTCATCAGAAACATCCAGAAGATCAGCCCCCAACGCAGCCGGCCATCCAACAGTTTTGCCAGCGAAGGTGGGACGCGCATAATTTTAATCAGCCGAAATATTGTTTAACGCACCACCCGCCCGGACGCGCTGCCGCCCATGAGCGCCTCGACTTCCGCGCGGCTGCTGAAGTTGAAATCGCCCTCGATGGAATGCGCCAGACAGGACGCCGCCACGGCAAAACGAACGGCGCTTGCCGCCGCCGCGAGTTCCGGCGTGTTCAGCGCGAAGACCAGTCCCGCCGCAAAGCTGTCGCCGCCGCCGACGCGGTCCACGATGTTGCGGATTTCGTAGGGCGCATATTTGCCGCCGGATTCCGGTGCGAAATGTGCCTGCCCCGCCGCGACGTCATAGAACATCGCGCCCCAATTGTTGTGCGAGGCGGAAATGCTTTCGCGCAGCGTGATGGCGACTTTGGAAACATTCGGAAACTGCCGGACAATTTCCTTGGCAACCTGCGGGTAGCGGTCAATGGCGAGATGTCCGCCGTGAATATCGCTGCCCTCGGCGTGAATGCCCAGCACGTCCGAGGCGTCCTCCTCGTTCGCGATGACCACGTCCACATGCGGCAAAATTTGCGTCATGCAGCGGCGGGCGAGCACGACGGATTTTGTTCCCGCTTCCCACTGCCAGAGTTTTTTCCGGAAATTCTGGCCGCGCGCACGGCGGCCAGCGTGGACTCGAACGCAATCTGCGACAGCGCGGGCGTGATGCCGGAAACATGCAGCCAGCCGGCGTCCGCAAAAATTCCCTTCCAATCGAACTTGTCCGCCGGCGTCGTGGCGATGGCCGAGCCTTCGCGGTCATAGACCACGTTGCTCGGACGCTGGTTCGCGCCTTTCTCCACGAAGTAAAGCCCGAGCCGCCCGTGCTTGGTCCGCAGGATGCGCGAGGTGTCCACGCCGAGGCCGCGCAAGTTCTGGATGCAGGCGTCGCCGAGGATGTTCGCGGGCAGCGCGCTCACGAAGGTCGCCGGCGCGCCGAAGATGGCGAGCGAGACGGCGACGTTGGCTTCCGCGCC
>JAPLTZ010000201.1 GCA_026397895.1 Verrucomicrobiota bacterium
GCGGGAGCGTTGCGCCCGCAACATGTCCAGCGCGATGAGCAGCAGGACAATGCTGGCGGCGATCTGGAACGCGGGCATCGTGATGCCGAAAATCTTGAAGAGCAGCTTGCCCGTGAGGGCGAATCCGAGCAGCACGCCCGCCGTCACACAGCACGCGACGCGCGCCGTGCGGATGCGTTGCTCCGCCGTGTCCGTCGGCGTCATGGCCAGAAACGCGGGCATGGTCGCCAGCGGGTCCACGATGACGAACAGCGAGCCGAGCGCGAGCAATATGTATTCGAGCAGGGTCACAACCTTCCTTGGTGGGGCCAGCTTGCGCCTGATTTGCTGGCGAGTAAAACTCAAAATCGCCGCCGCGTTGCCATCGGCGCGGCTTCTGGTAGAGTCTGCGCATGACCCGCCTGCTGAACTGGTTCACCAACCTCTTTCCGGTCTGGGTGCTGGCGCTCGGCGCGGTGGCGTTGTGGCATCCGGCGGCGTTCCTGTGGTTCAAGACCTCCTACATTTCCTGGGCGCTGGCGGTCATCATGCTCGGCATGGGCGTGACGCTGACGGTGGATGATTTCCGGCGGGTGCTGAGAATGCCCCGCGTCATCGCCGCCGGTTTCTGTGCGCAATATCTCATCATGCCGGTGCTCGGCTGGGCGGTGGCGCGCGGGTTGAAGCTGCCGCCGGACTTCGCGGTGGGCTTGATTCTCGTGGGTTGCTGTCCGGGCGGCACGGCGTCCAACGTCGTGGCCTATCTCGCACGGGCGAGCGTGCCGCTCTCCGTGCTGATGACCATGTCCACCACGTTCGGCGCGGTGGTGATGACGCCGCTGCTGACCAAGTGGCTCGCCGGCGCTTACGTGCAGGTGAGCGCGCTGGCGCTGTTCCTGGACACGGTCAAAATCGTTCTCGTGTCGGTCGTGACCATCGCGCTGGTCGTGGCGGCGATTCTCGCGGACAAGGCGGCGGCGGTGCTGCAATCCGGCGGGGTGCTGCTGCTCGCGGTGTTGCTGCTGCACGCGGGCGGGTTTGCGCTCGGCTGGGTTTTTGGCTGGGCGCTGGGCTACGATGACATCGTGCGCCGCACCATTTCCATCGAAGTCGGCATGCAGAATTCCGGTCTCGGCGCGGCGCTGGCGCGGAACAATTTCCCCACCATGCCGCTGGCGCCGACGCCGTGCGCGATCTCGGCGGTGTTCCACTCCGTCATCGGCAGCGTGCTGGCGGGCATCTGGCGGATGCGCCCGCCGCGCGAAAAGCGGAAGCCTTTGAAGTTTTCCCAAGCGCCGACGTTTCTGCGGCGGTTTTGAAGCGCGCGGCGGAATTTATTCCCAGCCGTGGATGGAGTCGTAGCGGAAGGTCATTTCGTTGGGATTATATCCCTTATACCACTTCGAGTGACCGTCGGCGAAAAGGAGGTTCTGCCCTTGGCTGTGCGCCTGCCATTCTTCCCACGGCAGGCCGTTCACCGGGCCACCGACACAGTTCTGCGTGTAGTCATCCTTGTCGGCGTCTTCCGGTTCAAAATCCAGCGTGTCGCCGGACAACACATAGGCGCTGGGAAATTTGATCTGGCTGCCGTTGACGGCAGTGGCGATGTTGCCAGCGACAACATAAGCCGCCCGCGTCCCGTTGAAGTAGTTGAAGGCCGACTGTTCGGCCACGGGCAACCGCTGATTCGACGGGCAGCGATAGACATTCGTGTTCTGCACATACGGGAACGCCTGCTGCATCCAGGCATTGGTCGGCGCGGTGGGGGCATTGGTGTTCCACGGAATGTTTCCACCCGATTGCGGATAACGGTCGTTGTTATCGCCGGCATACATGCTCAGGCCCAGACCGATCTGGTGCAGGTTGGCGTTGCATTTGATTGTCGCCGCCCGCTGCTTGGCCGAGGCCAGCGCCGGCAACAGCAGCCCCGCTAGAATCGCGATGATGGCGATCACCACCAGCAATTCGATCAGGGTAAATGCTTCTTTTCGTTTCATGCGCGAAACGTCAGACGGAACTGGCGGAAAAATGTTTCATCTTTTTTCATCCGGTTCATTCCGCCGGCGACCGGCCAATTTGCTATTCAACCGCACGCCGCCTTGTTATTCTCCGCGCGATTTATGAGCTTGGAAACCACCATCGCCGCCGCGCCCGCGCCGTCCGATTTCATCCGCGACATCGTCGCCGCGCACGTCGCCGAGAACAAATACCCGCGCATCCACACCCGCTTTCCGCCCGAACCGAACGGCTACCTCCACATCGGCCATGCCAAGAGCATCTGCCTCAACTTCGGCATCGCCCGCGAGTTCGGCGGCATCTGCAACCTCCGCATGGACGACACCAACCCCACCAAGGAGGACATCGAATATGTCGAGTCCATCCAGGCCGACGTGAACTGGCTCATCGGCGGCTGGGCGGAAAAGGAACTCGGTCTCACGCCCGCCAAAGCGCCGTTCTACGCCAGCGACTACTTCGACCAGATCTGCGAATTCGCCGTCACGCTCATCAAGAAGGGCAAAGCCTTCGTCTGCGACATGACGCCCGACCAGACCGACGAATACCGCCGCACCGGCAAGGCTAGTGGACGCCCCCAACATCTGGCTGCGCGACCCGTTGCTCTACCGCATCAAGCACGCCGACCACCACCAGACCGGCGGCAAGTGGTGCATCTATCCGATGTATGACTTCGCGCACTGCCTGAGCGATTATCTCGAAGGCATCACGCACAGCATCTGCACGCTGGAATTCGAGGTCCACCGCCCGCTCTACGATTGGATTCTGGAAAACCTCGACCTTCCCCGCGCGTTGCCCAAGCAATACGAATTCGCCCGCCTTGCGCTCGGCTACACCGTCATGAGCAAGCGCAAGCTCATGCAGCTCGTGCAGGAAAACCTCGTCACCGGCTGGGACGACCCGCGCATGCCGACCATCTCCGGCATCCGCCGCCGCGGCGTCACCGCGCAAGCCCTCCGCGCCTTTGCCTACA
>JAPLTZ010000154.1:0-2679 GCA_026397895.1 Verrucomicrobiota bacterium
ACAGTTCAACCAATACACCGTGGTGGCCGACCGCCTCGCGACCAAGCCGGAAATCCGGCAGGCCGTGCAGGAACTCTTCAAGGTCAAGGTCATCAAGGTCAACACGCTCAATGTGCGCGGCAAAGCCCGCCGCAAGCGCACTGCCGCCGCCGGCAAGGCGATGGACTGGAAGAAAGCCATCGTCACCCTCAAGGAAGGCGACAAGATCGTGCTGACCTAGTCGGTCGCCAAAACTTTTCACGGCGCGAAGCGAAAGCTTCGCGCCTTTTTCTTTCCGGCGGTGGCCGCAATTTGTTTTTGCGCTGCGGAGGGATTCGGCTAGATTTCCGGCATCAACCCACGAAAACGGTTTTGCCTATGAATACAGGAATGGTTCCACCGGGACTTTCACCCTCCCATCCGGGCGGGCGGCGGCGCGCGCGCGCGGCCTTCACGCTCATCGAATTGCTCGTCGTCATCGCCATCATCGCCATCTTGGCGGGGCTGCTGCTGCCGGCGCTGGCGAAGGCGAAGGCGAAGGCCAAGGCGGTGAATTGCCTGAGCAACATGAAGCAGATCGGGCTGGCGCACCGGATGTATGTGGATGACAACAACGGCTGCATGGTGCCCTCGTGGCGGCAGAGCGGGGTGGCGGGCTGGCCCACATGGGTCAACGACCCGGCCACCTTCGTGGTGCAGCGCACCGACCGGCTTTACTGGCCGGACGCGTTCCGGCTGGGCGGCTATGTGAAATCCGGCAAGCTGTTTGACTGCCCCGCGCTGACGATCATCGCGGGCGCGGCGGCGGGGAATTCGGAAAGCTCCAACAACTGCCTGGGCCTCGGATTGAACTGGCCGGAATTCGCCCTGAACATCCAGGTTGCCGGAGACACGACCCCGAAGGAGAGCGAAGTGTTCAAGCCGAGCGCCTCGCTCTTGTTCGCCGACGCCGCGAGCGTGCTCAACATGTCCGAGACCAACCCCGACCTGTGGCTTGAGGACCTCGGCACCGCCCCCAACCAGGGCCGGGGCAACACCATTTTCCGCGTGCCCACGACCAGCCCGATCAACCTGGTCTCCTTCTTCAACCAGGCCGCCGCGCCGCGCTCGGTGCCGCGGCATCAGGGGCGGCTGAGCACCGGCTGGTTCGACGGCCATGCGGAAAATTTCAAGAACAGCAAAATCGGATACTACAATGGCGGGGCGCTCATTCCCACCGGGGACGATGCCGCGCTGTGGGATAAAAAGTAGGCCGGGGAAAACATCATGCGCACCGCCGCGCCGGGAAAAATCCTGCTCGCCCTCGCCGTCTTTGCCGCCGCTGCGGAAAACCTCCCGGCGGCGGTCGTCCGCGTGGAACGCGCCGATGGCGGCTACCGGCTGTTGCGGGACGGCGCGCCTTACTTCGTCCGCGGCGCGGCCGGTTGCAATTCCGCGCCCTGCGCCTCTGGAACGCCCGGGAAGATTCGCGCGAAGTGTTCAATCTCGCGCAGGCCCGCAGCCTGACCGTCTGCCCCACCTTGTGGCTGGGCCGCGACAACAACACCGCCGCCGACCGCGCCGAGGATTACACCGCCGCCCGCGTCCAGACCCTCGTCGCCGAAGCGCGCGCGGCCGTCCTCCGCTTCAAGGATCATCCCGCGCTGCTCGTGTGGGGCGTGGGCAATGAAATGGAAGCCCCCGGCAACGGCAGCCCCGAATTGTGGCGGGCCGTGGATCAGATCGCCGCCATGGTGCACGCCGTTGACCCCGGCCATCCCACCATGACCGTCATCGCCGACCTCGGGCCGGACGGCGAAAAAGTCCGCCTCATCAAACGCCACTGCCCGCACATCGACATCCTCGGCGTCAATTCCTACGGCGGCGGCCCCACGCTGGCCCGGCGGCTGGCGGCGGCGGGTTGGGACAAACCCTACCTCGTCACCGAATTCGGCGCGGACGCCAACGGCCTCCGGCAGACCGCGTGGGGCGCCAAAATCGAGCCGCCCACCACGCAGCGCGCCGCCAAGCTCGCCGAAATTTACCGGGCCGCCATTGCGCCGGGGCATCCCGCCTGTCTGGGGTCCTACGTGTTTGTCTGGCGGCAATCTGAAGCGGTCCCCGCTTTTCACGATTGTTTCACCCCGGCGGGCGAACGGCTGCAGCATGTCGAAACCATGTCCCAGGCGTGGACCGGCCGGCCCGTGAAAAACCGCGCCCCGCGCATCGCCTCCGTCCGTTGTGCCGCCGCCGCCGCCGAACTCGCGCCCGGCGACCCTTTCCTCGCCCGCCTCAAAATCACCGACCCCGATGGCGACCCGCTGCGCGTCCGGTGGGAACTGCGCGGCGAAAAGCCGGCCGCCAAAAGCGTCCGGCATGCGGGCGACCAGCTTGTGCGCTCCGGCGGCGCCGCCGGCACCGGCGATTCTTTCCGTGTGGAATTTCCCGCGCCCGGCCTGCCCGGAGCGTATCGGCTGTTCATCACCGCCGGGGATGGGGCCGGCAATGCCGCCGCCGCGAGCGTGCCGTTTTACGTCCGCTCCCTTCCGCCGCGCCGTTCGCCCTGACATGGGCGGCTGTCCGCCCAAGGTTGGCGGGGGACTGCCCGGCTTTGGCGGACGACCGCCCAAGGCTGCTCCGCCACCGCGCGACCTTGCCGAACCGTCGGGCAACCCTGTCGGGCCGTCGCTCAAGGCCGTGGGATGATTGCCCGGCGCGGCG
>JAPLTZ010000154.1:2686-8471 GCA_026397895.1 Verrucomicrobiota bacterium
CCGGGCCGTTGCGCAGCCCTGATGGAGGGTCAAAAACCCCTGAAAAACGTCAAAAATGCGCGAAAACGCTGATTTTGAGAGGCCGGCGCTCCAATCTTCAAGCCACGCCGGGAATCGGGCACACGTCGTCCTTGGGCGCGACCACTGTTCCGCCCTCGAAGTTGGCGGCGGAGGGAGCGAGCGTGAGGTTATACCACGGCGATTCCGCGTTGGTCATCAGGTCGCTCCAGCGCACTTGCTGGCCGGTGTAGCAGGAAATCCGGCCCATGATGGCCGTCATGGTTGACTCCGCAACGTCTTTCGCGCCGTTGAGGATTTCGCCCTTGGCGAGGGCGTTCAGCAAGTCCACGTGTTCCTGCACCTGGCCGTTGGCGTGGGTCTTGAATTCCGGGATGGTGAGGCTGGCGAGCTTGGCGGATTGCATCTTGCCGCCACCGTAGGTGCTGCCTTCGGTGCCCATGTAGAACTCGCCGACGTTCGTGTAGCAGCCGCTGACCTGGCGGCACATGCTGTGGATGTGGCAGTCGTCGCCGTAGTTGAAATCCACGCTGAAGAAATCGAACTGGTTGCCGGTCTTCCGGCGCGCGCGCCCGCCAAAGCCGATGGCCGCAATCGGGGGCCGGCCCAGAAACCAATTGGTCACGTCAATCTGATGGACGTGCTGTTCGACGATGTGGTCGCCGGACATTTCGAGGAAGCTGGGCCAGTTGCGCACCAGATAGCTGGCGTCGCTTTCGCCGGCCTCGCGTTCCTTGAACCAGAGTTTGTTGCCGCACCAACTGATGGTGCCGCTGGTGATCTTGCCGATGGCGCCCTGCGCGACGGCGTTCTGGTTGCGGAGGTAGGTGCCGGTGTGGCGGCGCTGCGTGCCGGCGACGATGCACAGGCCTTTCTGCTTGGCGACTTCGCCAAGCGCGATGACCTTGCGCGCGCCGACGGGGTCAACGGCCACGGGTTTCTCGATGAAGCAATGCTTGCCGGCGGCACGGGCGGCCTCAAGGTGGACGGGGCGGAAATTCGGCGGCGTGGCGAGCAGGACGAGTTCAATTTCTTTTTGCGCCATGACCTTGTGGTAGGCGTCGGTGCCGACGAACACGCGGTCGGCGGCGACGTTGTATTTCTTCGCGAACGTGTCCGCCTTTTCCTGGAAGAAATCGGCGCAGGCCACGACTTCGATCTCGTGCCCGAGCGATTTGGCGGCTTCGATGATGTTCGCCGTCGCGCCGGTGCCGCGTCCGCCGCAGCCGACGAGGCCGATCTTGAATTTGCGGCCCGCGCCCTGCGCGCGGATGTTGAAGAGCGGCATGGCGGAGACGACCGCACCGGCGATGGCGGTGTTCTTGAGGAAGTGACGACGGGTGAGGATTCGAGATGTATTCATTTGATTGAGGTTGGGGTTGACTGTTTAAGTGACGCGGTGGAGCGGGAGTTGGTTACACGTCGCAAAGCTGCACGGCTTTGCGGAGCGCGCCGATTCGGTCGGGGCTTTTCGCGCCGAATTCCTGCGCGACGTAGCCTTTGTAGCCGGTGTCCACAATCGCCTTCATGATGCGCGGGTAATTCAGTTCCTGCGTCTCGTCAATCTCGTGGCGGCCCGGCACGCCGGCGGTGTGGTAGTGCGCGAAATACGGGTGGTTGTCCTTGATCGTGTCGCAGATGTCGCCCTCCATGATCTGCATGTGGAAAATATCGTAGAGCAGTTTGAACCGCTCCGAGCCGACGCGCTTGGCGAGTTCCACGCCCCACGCGCTGTGGTCGCATTGATAATCCTTGTGGTTGCGCTTGCTGTTGAGCAGTTCCATGCAGAGCGTGACCTTGAGTTTCTCGGCGAGCGGCATGAGGCGCTTCAAGCCGAGGGCGCAGTTCTCCAAACCTTTCTCGTCGTCCAGCCCGGCGCGGTTGCCGGAAAAGCAAATGAGGTTCGGGAAGCCGGCGTCCGCCGTCTCCTTGAGGCGCGGCTCGTAAAGCTCCACCAACTTGTCGTGGTGTTCGAGGCGGTTGAAACCTTTGGGGATGCCGCCAATGCCGTCCTTCTGCGGAAAGGTGACCATCGCGCAGACGAGGCCGTGTTTCTTGAGCGTGGGGAAATCGTCCGGGCCGACGAGGTCGAGCGCGACGAGGCCCATCGCCTTGCCGGCGATACATGCGTCTTCGATTGAAATTTTTCCCATGCAACCACGGCAGACGCTGTGGTTGATGTTGCCCTTGAGTTTGGCAGCGACCACTTCCTCGGCGGCGGCGCGCGATGAAAACTTGGAAGTGAGCACCACGGCGGCAGCGCCGGCGGCGGCTTTGAAGATGGCGGAACGGCGGGAGAGGTTGGATTTCATAAAATTTACACGTCGCAGATTTGAATGGCTTGTTTGAGCGAGGCGAGTTTGTCGGCGCGCTTGGGAATGAATTCCTGCGCGACGTAGCCCTTGAATCCGGTGTCCACGATGGCCTGCATGATGCGCGGCCAGTGCAGCTCCTGCGTCTCATCAATCTCCGCGCGGCCCGGCACGCCGCCGGTGTGGTAGTGGCCGAAGTATTGGTTGTTCTCCTTGATGGTGTCGCATACGTCGCCGTCCATGATCTGCATGTGGTAGATGTCGTAAAGCAGTTTGAACCGCTCCGAGCCGATGCGTTTCACCAGCTCCACGCCCCACGCGACGTGGTCGCACTGGTAATCCTTGTGGTTGCGCTTGCTGTTGAGCAGTTCCATGCAGAGCGTCACCTTGAGCTTCTCGGCCAGCGGCATGAGGCGCTTCAAGCCGAGCGCGCAATTCTCCAAGCCCTGCTCGTCGGACAGCCCGGCGCGGTTGCCGGAGAAACAGATGACGCGCTCGTAGCCGTTGTCCGCCGCTTCCTTGATGCGCTGCTCGTAGGCTTGCGCGAGTTTGTCGTGGTGCTCCACGCGGTTGAAGGCCTTGCCGATGCCGCCGAGGCCGTCAATCACGGGGAAGTTCACCATCGAGACGGTGAGGCCGTGCTGCTTGATGACGGGGAAATCCTTCGGGTCAATCAGGTCGAGCGCGACGAGGCCCATGGCTTTGCCGGCGGCGCAGAGGTCTTCGAGCGGGACAGTCTTGTAGCACCACTTGCACGCGGAATGGTTGATGCGGCCTTTGAGCTTGGTGGCGACGACTTCCTCGGCGGCGGCGCGGGAGGAAAATTTGGCGGTGACGGCCACGGCGGTGACGGCGGTGGCGGCTTTGAAAATGGCGGAGCGGCGGGAGATGGGTGATTGCATGGCGAAGTATTAAACATCGCCGAGGCGAAAGGCACGCAGATTTTCCATTTCGGCCATCCCTATTTTGGGGGATGGTCGCCCGTCCCGCAGGAGCAGGACGGGCGGCGGTGATTGGCGGGGTCAGCTCAGGATGCGTTTGCCTTCGTCGAGGAAGATGCCTTTGAAGTTCATTTCGAGGGCCTGGGCGTTGGTGGCCTTGGCGAGCGCTTCTTTCTCGGTGACTTTGCCGTCCTTGACGAGCTGGAGCAGGGCCTGGTTGAAGCTCAACATGCCGTCGTCGTTGCCGGTCTCGATGGCGGCGGCGAGTTTATCGAGCCGGTTTTCTTCGAGGAGCTTTCGGACGGTGGGGGTGTTGATCATGATCTCCAGCGCGGGGGTCATGCTGCCGGCGATGGTGCCGGCCATGCGCTGGCAGATGACGGCGCGCAGGGTGCCGGCGAGCTGGCGGCGGATCTGTTCGCGCTCGTCGGCCTTGAAGAAATCGAGGATGCGGCCGACGGATTGGGAGGCGTTGGTGGTGTGGAGGGTGGAGAGGACGAGGTGGCCGGTGTCCGCCGCGCTCATGGCGGCCATGAAGCTGAGGGCATCGCGCATTTCGCCGACCATGATGATGTCGGGGTCCTGGCGGAGGACGTGCTTGAGGGCGTGGTGGAAGGATTGGGTGTCGAGGCCGACTTCGCGCTGTTCGATGACGGACTGGTTGTCCTCGAAGACGTATTCGATGGGGTCTTCGAGGGTGACGATGTGTTTCTTGGAATGGGCGTTGATGTGCTCGATCATCGCGGCGAGCGTGGTGGATTTGCCGGAGCCGGTGGTGCCGGCGAGCAGGACGATGCCGCGCGGGGAGTCGGCGATGGCTTTGATCTGGGGGAGCAGGCCGAGTTCCTCGAAGCTGGGCACGGTGGCCTTGACGTAGCGCATGGCGAGGCACCATTCGCCGCGTTGCTGGAAGAGGTTGGTGCGGTAACGCCCGACGCCGGGAAAGTGGTAGGAGAAGTCCACTTCGCGGTCGGCGAGGAGGCGTTCGGTGAGGTGCGGGGGGACGACGTGCTTGACGACGGTCTCCATCCATTCCCTGGTGGGGAAGGGGCATTCGATGGCGATCAACTGGCGGTTGATGCGGAGGATGACGGGCGTGCCAATCTTGAGGTGGATGTCGGAAGCGCCGCCGGTGACCGCGACCTTGAGGATTTTTTGGAAAAGTTCCATGGCCGCAATCTAACCACAAAAGCGGAAACGCAAAAGGCAAAAGACCCGAAGTGGTGCCGGCGGAGGGGGTCGAACCCACACATCGTTGAAGATACTAGATTTTGAGTCTAGCGCGTCTGCCAATTCCGCCACGCCGGCTACCAAGCGGGGGGAATATAATTCGCCGGCGCGTGAAGTAAATACGTTTATTCCGCGCACAAGAAGGATTGAAACCATCCGCCGGCTCGGTCATCGTCTTCCCATGTCGGAACATACCATGATCTGCAAATTGGACGACGTCCGCAAAACCGTCGCGCCCTGCACCATTGTCATCTTCGGCGCGAGCGGCGACCTCACCATCCGCAAGCTCATCCCCGCGCTGTATCATCTTTTCAAGGACAAGCAGATGCCCGCCGCGTTCCGCGTGGTCGGCTTCGCGCGGCGCGAAAAGACGGACGAGTCGTGGCGCGCGGAATTGCGCGCGGGCCTGGCGCAATTCTCCCGCTCCAAGCCCGTGGACGACGCGGCGTGGAGTGAATTCGCCAAGAACCTCCACTATTGCCGGGGCGACCTCGCCGATGCCGCCGCCTACGCCCGGCTCGAAACGCTGCTCACCTCGTTCGGCAGCGGGCCGCTGCGGGAAAACCTGATGTTCTACCTCGCGGTTTCGCCCAGCCAGTTCGGCATCGTCGTGGAACAGCTCCATCGCGCGGCGCTCCTCCACAAGGAGGGCGCGGCCTGGCAGCGGCTCGTCGTCGAGAAACCCTTCGGCCACGACCTCGCCTCCGCCCACGCGCTCAACGCCGAACTCACCCGCTTCGCCGACGAATCGCAGGTCTTCCGCATTGACCACTACCTCGGCAAGGAAACCGTCCAGAACATCCTCATGTTCCGCTTCTCCAATTCCATCTTCGAGCGCCTCTGGAACCGCGATTCCATCGACCACGTCCAGATCACCGTCAGCGAAAAGCTCGGCGTCGGCGAACGCGGCGGCTATTACGAGGAAGCCGGCGCGCTCCGCGACATGGTGCAGAACCACCTCCTGCAGGTCATGTCCCTCGTCGCCATGGAACCGCCCGTCACCCTCGAAGCCGAGGACGTGCGCGACGAAAAAGTAAAGGTGCTCAAATCCATCCGCCCGCTGAAACCCGAAGACATCGCCAAGCAGATCGTGCGCGGCCAATACTTCGCCGGCACCGTCGCCGGCGAAGCGCGCCCCGGCTACCGGCAGGAGACAAAAGTCGCGCCCGCCTCCAACGTCGAAACCTACGTCGCCGCCAAACTCTTCGTGGATAACTGGCGCTGGAGCGGCGTGCCGTTCTACCTGCGCACCGGCAAAAACCTGCCGCTCAGCGCCAGCGAAGT
>JAPLTZ010000220.1 GCA_026397895.1 Verrucomicrobiota bacterium
GATGTTGCCGAGCTTGCCGCGATATTTCGCGCTGTTGTTCTGCCCCGCGCCGGAATGGACGGTGTGCGTGCTCTTCAACCCCGTCCGCGCCAGCCTGCCGTTCAGATACAGGCTCGGCTGGCCGGCGCGATACACCACCGCCACGTGCGTCCAGTTCGTGAGCGACGCGGCGTGAACCAATGTTGGCGCAAAATAATCTGCGCCGTGCTCCAGCACGGCCACGCCGTTGCGCCCGACCGCGAGGCCGCTGCCCGCGTGATCCGGGCCGCCGAACGTGTCGCCGTGCGGCGGGGCGATGACTTCGTTGCGCGGCTTGCCCATGTCAATGACGGCCTTGTTCGCCTCGCGCGAAAGCGTCGTGTCGGCGTCGGGCTTCACCCAGACGGCGAACGTGAAATTGTCCGGGCTGTCGGCGTCCGCAGCGGGTGACGGCTTCACCGCCGTGCCGAGAATTTCCCGGCCGTTGCGTGTGACGGACACGATGCGTTCGGACTTGGCGGCGGACTTTTCGCGGAACACCACGAACACCGAGCCTTGCGGCCCGAGCGCCAGCGGCAGGCGCACCACGCCGTCCGCCTCGTCGCAGACCGCCGGGCGTTCGGTGCGGCCCGAATCCGGCCACCACAGCTCCGGCGCTTTGCCGGCGGCGCGGAACGCGGCGGTCGTCGTCACGGCGGCGGCCTTCGGGTTCGCGAGGAAATAAATCTCCGCGTCGGCGCTGTGCCGGTGCGTGAAGCTGAGCTTCGCCGTGCTTTCAAAATCCGGCTTCGAGCCGAGCGCAGCAAAAATTTCACCGAGACTCTTGCCCCAGATGACGCGGCCTTGGCCGAACTGCCGCTCGCCCGGCTGCTTGGTGTCCGCATCGCCCCAGACTTCGCGGACGAGCATTTGCACTTCCTCGTCGCACTTCGGAAAATTCTCCATGCTCGGCGAGCGCGACGGCGGCACACCGACGACCGTCGCGCCGGCTTTCACGAGGTCGCGGATTTTGCGGAGCAGCGCCGGGCGCATCGTGGTTTGCTCCGGCAGCACCAGCACGCGATACGTCATCCCGTGCGGCAACGTCAGCACGCCGGCCTGCACGCTCATGTTTTTCTCGATGACCTCGGAGTTGATGAAGTCGAAGTCGCGGCCCGGCGGCAGTTCGGGTTTGCGCGCGCCGGTCATCTTGGGCGCGTCCTCGCCGATGAAGTAGGCCACGTCCGCGACGCGGTTGCCCTGCTGCAAGAGC
The DNA here is from genome assembly GCA_026397895.1 of Verrucomicrobiota bacterium. Classification (GTDB taxonomy): domain Bacteria; phylum Verrucomicrobiota; class Verrucomicrobiia; order Limisphaerales; family JAFMIX01; genus JAFMIX01. The sequence continues at coordinate 1,232 of JAPLTZ010000220.1, forward strand.
CAGCACGAGCGGCGCAGATAATCAATCCACGACTTTGACTGCTCAAACCAGGTGTTGTGGCGGTTGAATTCCGTGCCAAACCACGCGTTGACGCCGGGGATTTTGTCCTCCCACGGCTGATGGATGTAGACGTGCAGCACGAAGTGGTTGATGCCTTCGCAGAACGCCCAGTCGCCGCGCGCCTTGAGCGAGGCGGGCGTGCTTTGAAACGCCGGGCCGCCGGTGAACGCCTCCGCCGAGACGGGCGAATTTTTTTCGTAGGTGTTCACGCACGATGACGCGCAGCGCAGTTCAATCGCCCCCAGATCGCCCGTCGCCCAGAACTCGCCGCCGATGCGGTCGGACTCCGCGCCGTATTTCAGGAACTCGCTGGGAAAACCCCAGTGGCCGTAATTCTCCAGCCACAATCCCAGGCCGTGTTCATTGGCCGCCGCGCGCAGGCCGCCGACATAATCCGTCGCCACGCGCTCGGCCACGAGCCGCCGCAAGTCCCACAGAAATCGCTCGCTCCGATCCGCGCTGCCGATGATGCGGCCCGTGAGCACCGCCAGCCACGGTTTCGGATCGTAGCCGTAGCGCCGCTGGAATTCCTGGTCGAACCCGTCCGTCCAGTTCTGCGAGCCCATTTCGTAACTGTCGCCCACCACCTGCTTGAACGCCTTGCGCTCGGCGGCGGGAATGCGCTTCAGCGCCTCGCCGATGAACGAGTTGAAATGAAACTGCGCGAGCGCGCGGTTCATCTTGTCCACTTCCAAGCCCTGCCCCTCCGGCGACGCGGGCGAGTTCCGCGCGCCCGTCGGCGTCATGCCGCTGCGGAGGATGACCCACTCGCCCGGCGGCACGTCCCACGTCAGCGTGCCGTCGGCGGCGAGGTTCACGGAAAGATTTTTTACATCATCAACCGGCACGGCGAGCGGCGCGGCATCCGGCTCGGCCTGCGTCGGCCACAGGTAGGTGTCCCACCGCGGCTGCGGCTGCGAATGCATCTTCGCGAGTTGCTTCTCGATGAACGACTCCACGCGCGCCGCGCCGGACAGATTGATTTCCGCCAGCGCCGCGCCCTTGCCGCGCCCGAAAATCTTCGCGAACTCCAGCCGGAATTTCTTCGCCGTCACCGGCGCGAATGAAATCACCACCGGAGCCGACGCCCGGCCCCATGTTCGAGCGGTCAAACTTGAACTGCCGCACCGTCTGCCATTGGCCGTCCGCCGCCACCGCCTTCAGCACCACGTCCGCGCCGAACGCCTCGCCCGCCGGATGCACCGCCAGACTGCGCGCGGTGAACGGCTGCCCGGTTTCAATTTCGATGGCGAACGGCTCCTTGCCCGCGCCCGCGCTGGCGGGAAAGGCCAGCGAGGTTTCCAGATCGCCATCCGCAAGTTTCTCCGCGCCGCCGAGCGGCGGGATGCACGTCACGCGCGGCGAGCGGGTGCTGATGGAATCCGCGTCCGACTCCGGCGCGGGAAACGCCAGCACCGCGATGTCCTGAAACGGCTCGTTCGGTGCGGGAAGTTTTTGCGCGAACTTCACCGGGCCGGTGACGCGCGTCTCGGACAACGCGACGCGGCGCATGGCCTGTTCCGGCTTGATCCACGGCCCGCCGGACTGGCTCCAGCCGGGGCAGTTGAACATGCCGATGTTCACGCCGACGCGCCCGCCTTCGCGCATGGCATGCCGGACCACGTCCCACCATTCGGGCGTGAGCACCTTGATCTTGCCGACGGCGGCATCGCCGGGGTCGTAGATGTTGCCGATGAGCGCCTCGCCGATGCCGACGCGCGCCATCGCCTCGAGGTCTTTGGTGATGCCGGTCTTGGAGAGATTGTCGCTGATCCAATACCAGTAGCACCACGGCTTGGTCTGGTCGGGCGGCGCGGCGAAACCTTCCGCCAACCCCGCCGCGCGCATTCCGCCGGTCAGGCCGCACAGAAACGAAAACCATACCAACAGGATTTTTTTCATGATGAGTTACGGGGTGCAACGGAAACAAAACCAGACGGCCAGCCGGTTGTCCAGCAATCGCAGGGCGGCCAACGGCACGAAATTATTTTCCGCCGCCCGGCGGCGGTTGACTGACGAGCTGAACAAACGCTTCCTTCACCCGCCCAGCCTGCCCCTCGTTCAAAATCAGAAATCGGTCGCGCCCATCGGCGGCGGGCGTGAAGCGGGTGCAGCCGTCCGCCTCCACCTCCACCCGGCCCGGCGGCGAGAGGTCAAAATAGCCGCGGTTGGGGAACACGGCGTAGAGCACGCTCGTCAGGTCCCACGTCGGGCGGTTGTGCGGCGGCGGCTGATACAGATGATACGCCTCCGCCGCCGGATGATGCAGCACATAGCCGAAATCGCGCTCGATGCTGACCGCCGGATACGGCACGGCGATGCCGATTTCATAGCCGCTCCACACGACCGGCGTCGGCCAGCCGGCGGCCAGTTTTTTGGCGGCAGGCAGGTCGTTGATGACGTTGAATTCCAGCGAGCGTCTGACGTTGTTGAGAACCTTGAATTCGCCGGCCATGACGGACAGCAGCCGCACCTTTTGCCTCACCAACTCGCGGCCCGGCAACGACGAGTCGGCGTCGCCCGGCGTGTCCAGCAGCGCGGCGAGGTTTGAAAACCAGCCGACCTGCACCAGCACCACCGAGCCGTCCGGCTGCCGGCTCAAAATGGAACGCAACAACCGTGTGGCTTCCGGCGCATCCGAGCTGCGCAACAATCTGTGCGGATAGCGGAATTGCCCGCCGTCCTTCAGATCGGCGAGCGGCAGAAATTTGCTCGGCTTGTTCGTCAGCGCGGCGCGGGTGCAGCCGATGGGAATGCCTGGCCGGCCGTAAAAGGTGTTCAGCGCGTCCACGAACGGTCCGGCCAGCTCGTCCCGCTTGGTGACCGTCACGCCGAGCAATTCGCACGCGCCGCGCGTCTGGAGCGCGTGCAACACCGCAAGCGCCAGCACGTCGTCCACGTCGTTGCCGATGTCGGTGTCGAAGATGATCTTCACCGGCGGCGGCGGGACGGGGGCGGGGATTTCCGCCGCGCGACCAAACGGAACGCCGGCGGCGGCGGAAATCAACAGCAACACTCCGGCGATTGTTTTCATCTTGGTTTGATCCGGGTAAATTTGCGCCGGTTCGCGGCCGCGGAACGGCTACGGCGCCACCGCCGCCGCCTTCAGAATCTCCGCCACCAGTTCGTCGCCCGTCCAGTCGTTGTTCGGGATGATTTTTTGCACGCGGCCCCGCGGGTCCACCACCACGGTGCGGAGGTTGTGGCTGATGGGCTCGGCGGGGTTCTCGCGCCAGAACATCACGCCGGCCTGTTCCGTGAGGGCGGTGACGGCGGCCAGGTCGCCCGTCAGAAAACTCCAGCGCGCCGGGTCGCAACCGTAGCGCTCGGCGTATTCCTTGAGCACGGCGGGCGTGTCGTAGGCCGGGTCAAACGAAAGCGTGAGCAGTTGCCAGTTGGCGGGCGCGGCGGGCAGCTTTTTCAACTTGGTCTGCGCCTCCACGAAGTTCAGCGACATGCGCGGGCAGAAATTCGGCAGCGGGCAGCGCGTGAAA
>JAPLTZ010000075.1:0-5383 GCA_026397895.1 Verrucomicrobiota bacterium
CGGCAGCCCCTCCTCCTCCTGCCACGTCTGCACGAAATAATCCCCCGGCGACTCCGGCGGCGCGTCCCCCGCCGGCGCCCGGTTTGTCGCCGCCGCCAAAAACAACCCCGCGCCGGCCAGCACCGCGCCGGCGGTGTCGCGGAAAGACAAACGCGAAAAAAACTTCATGGGAACAATTTCAATCGCAGATTAGGGCGTCGGACAAACTTTGACCATCCCATGTTTTGGGGGCAAAGCCGCATCTTCCGGCGAGGGGAAAACGCGGGTCCGGCTTACGACCGTTTGAAAATCGGCTTCCGGACGGTGACGGCGGCGAAGCGTTTGCCGCGAATCTCAATCTCGATCTTCGTGTCCGGCGCGGCGAATTCCGGCGGGACGTAGCCCATGCCGATGCCGAGGTTGAGCGACGGGCTTTGCGTGCCGCTGACGACTTCGCCGACTTTCGCGCCGTTGGCCCAGATGGGATAGTGCGGGCGCGGCGGGGCGGATTTGTCGGTCATCTTGAAGGCGACGAGTTTCTTCTTCACGCCGCTGGCTTTCTGTTCGGCGAGGACGGAGCGACCGGTGAATTCGCCTTTGTCGAGCGCGACGAAGAAGCCGACGCCGGCTTCGATGGGCGTGGTGTTCTCGTCGAGTTCGTGGCCGTAGAGCGGGTAGCAGACTTCGGTGCGGAGGGTGTCGCGCGCGCCGAGGCCGGCGGGCTTGAGGCCGAACGGCTGGCCGACGGCAAGGAGTTTGTTCCAGATGGCTTCGATCTTTTCGGCTGGGGCGATGATTTCAAAGCCGTCTTCGCCGGTGTAGCCGGTGCGCCCGACGTAGATGGTGACGTAGTCGAAGATGACGATGGCGATCTGGTTTTTCTTCAGCTCGGAAATTTTCCGCACTTCGGTGCCGCCGCAGACGTTGCCGGGGATTGCGGCGTCAATGAACTCGGCAACGCGCGGGCCTTGCACGGCGACGGCACCGTAGTCGGCGGAGAGGTTCTTCAATTCGGCGCGGCTGGCGTTCTGCTTTTCCAGCCACGCGACGTCCTCGTCAATGCGCGAGGCGTTGATGATGAGCAGAAAGTCGGTGGCGTTCATGCGGTAGGCGTAGAGGTCGTCAATGACTCCGCCGCGCTCGTTGCACATCAAAGTATATTGGCCTTGGCCGACGGCGAGTTTGCGGACGTCGTTGGTGAGCGTGGCGTTGAGGAAGGCTTCCGCGCCCACGCCGCCGACGAGGACTTCGCCCATGTGGGAGATGTCGAAGATGCCGGCGGCCTTGCGGACGGCGAGGTGTTCGTCGGTGATGCTGGTGTATTGGACGGGCATTTCCCAGCCGCCGAATTCGATGAGTTTGCCGCCGAGTTTCTGGTGGGCGGCGAAGAGTGGGGTGCGTTTTAGCATATTCCGCGACAGATAGAACACGGATTGGCGGCGGATAAAAAGCTGATTTTTCGGCTGTCAGGAAATTCCAAGCACCCAATCACCAAAGAAACGTCCTAGAACACAAGACCCGCAAGCCAGCGGCAGGTAGCTTGGCTCGTGAATTTGCAGTTGTTTCATGGGGGCGGGCAGAAAAGCCCGTCCGACTGGCGGGCGTATCCTGCAACAGATGCGTAACTATTGCCAAGCGCAGGGCTATCGTGGCTGAAGAAAACTGTTATCATTAACGAGCAATGCACAAAGTCATAAAAAGCCAGCAGCTCAGCCCGAACGTCACGCGGCTGGATGTTCACGCGCCGCGCAAGTCGAAAATCCGGCAGCCCGGACAGTTCGTCATCGTGCACATGGGAAAAAATTCCGAGCGCATTCCGCTGACCATCGCCGACGCCGACCCGGAGGCGGGAACGATCGCGCTGGTCATCCAGGCCGTCGGCAAGAGCACGCGCGATCTGGTCGCGCTCCAGCCCGGCGACAGCATCCGCGGCATCGCTGGCCCACTCGGCAATCCGACGGAGATGATCGAGTCCGGTCATGCGCTCTGCATCGGCGGCGGCGTGGGCACGGCGGTGGTGCATCCCATCGCGCAAGGCTTGCATCAGCGCGGCGTGAAAGTGACAAGCGTCATCGGCGCGCGGTCGAAGGAATGGGTGATTTTTGAAAAAGAACTGAAGCGCCTCGGCGACGTGGTGGTCTGCACGGACGACGGCAGTTACGGCCGCAAAGGTTTTGTGACCGACGCGGCGAAGGAAATTTTGGCGGCGGGCAAGATTGACATTGTTTACGCCGTCGGCCCGGTGCCGATGATGCGGGCGGTGGTGAACCTCACGCGGCCGCTCGGCGTGCACACGATCGTGTCGCTGAACCCGGTGATGATTGACGGCACGGGGATGTGCGGCGGCTGCCGCGTGACCATCGGCAGCGAAACGCGCTTCGCCTGCGTGGACGGGCCGGAGTTCGACGGGCACAAGGTCAACTTCGAGGAGCTGCTGGATCGGCTGGCCACTTATCACGAATTTGAGCGGCGGGCTAATGGTTGTGCCGATGGTCATTGCCGCATGGAAAAAGCCGCCGGCAAACTGGTCGTCGCCTAAAACTTTTCCCTTCCGATGTCCAAGAGAATCACCACCAAGCAGCGCATGCAAATCAGCCGGCAGAAAATGCCGGCGCAAAATTCCGGCGCGCGCGCGGCGAATTTTGAGGAGGTCAACCTTGGCTTCACGGAACACCTCGCGTTGCTGGAGGCCGACCGCTGTCTGCAATGCAAAGACCCGCGCTGCGTGCAGGGCTGTCCGGTGAGCGTGAACATCCCGAAATTTCTCGACCTGCTGACGCACGGGAAAATCGCCGAGGCCGCGCAAAGCCTGATGTGCGACAACGCGCTCCCTTCCGTAACCGGACGGGTTTGCCCGCAGGAGACGCAGTGCGAGGCGCAGTGTGTGCGCGCGGCGAAAGGCCTGCCGGTGGGGATCGGCCATCTGGAGCGCTACGTCGCGGATTGGGCGCAGGCGCACCGGGATCAATTGCCGCAGGCGAAACCCGCGCCGACAGGCAAGCGCGTGGTGATTGTCGGCGGCGGACCCGCAGGTCTCACGGCGGCGGGCGAGCTGGCGCGGCAAGGCCACGACGTGACGATTTACGAAGCCTTGCACAAGCCCGGCGGCGTGCTGGTTTACGGCATCCCGGAATTTCGGCTGCCGAAAAAAATCGTCCAGCAGGAAGTGGATCGGTTGCTGGAGGCCGGTGTGAAAATCCGGTGCAACGTCATCGTGGGCCGCACCTACACGTTGCCGGAATTGCGGAAGAAATTTGACGCCGTGTTCGTCGCCAACGGCGCAGGGCTGCCGGTGTTCATGAACGTGCCGGGCGAAAATCTGAAGGGCGTTTACTCCGCGAACGAATATCTCACGCGGATCAACCTGATGGCGGCGTATCAGTTTCCGCACGCGGGGACGCCGGTGTTGCGCGGGCAGCGCGTGGCGGTGATCGGCGGCGGCAACGTGGCGATGGACGCGGTGCGCACGGCCCGGCGGCTCGGCGCGGAGGAGGCGATGATCGTCTATCGCCGCACGCACGCGGAACTGCCGGCGCGCGCGGAAGAGGTGCATCACGCGGAAGAGGAGGGCATCCGCTTTGAATTTCTCACCGCGCCCGTCGCGGTGGTCGGCAGTGAAAAGCGCTGGGTGACGGGTTTGAAGTGCGTGCGGATGAAGCTGGGCCAGCAGGATGCTTCGGGCCGCGCGCGACCGGAGCCGGTGGCGGGCTCGGAATTTGTTCTGCCGTGCGACGTGGTGGTGGTGGCCATCGGCACGCGGGCGAATCCGTTGCTGACTTCGACGTGCCCGGATTTGAAGCTGAACAAATACGGCAACATTCTGGCGGACAGCAACCACATGACGAATCTCCCCGGAGTTTTCGCGGGCGGCGACATTGTGCGCGGCGCGGCGACGGTGATCCTGGCGATGGGCGACGGCAAGCGGGCGGCGCAGGCGATTGATGCTTATTTGAAGGCCGGTGGCGCAGGTGATTTGAAATCGCACCTCGGTTCAACTGCGTCCGATTCGCACAAGGCTGTCGCGGTTTGAACCGAGACGGTCGGTTTCAAGTTTTCTGCCGGGCTCACCCCCACTTTTCCAGAACCATCTGCGCCTTGGGCACGCCCATGTCGGCGACGACGAGTTTGTCCGTGCCTTCGACGAGTGAAGTCGGGCCACAGCAGTAGAAGATGGTGTTGGACAGGTCGGTGATCTGTTCCTTGATCCAGCAGGCGTCGATGCGGCCGCGCCGGCCTTCCCACGGGTCTTCCGGCGCGAGGCGGGTGCAGGTGACGTGGAATTTGAAGTGGGGGTTTTCGTTTTCGAGCTGGCGAAATTCAGAGTTGAAGATGATGTCCTTCTCGGTGCGGACGCTGTAGAGGACGGAGATTTTGGTCTCCAGTTTGCGGCGCGCGGCTTCGCGGGCGAATCCGCGGAACGGCGTGATGCCCGAACCGCCGGCGATGCAGATGAGGTGCTTATTGGGCTCGAAGGCGGGGAGAAATTTCCCGACAGGCGGGCCGACGACCATCTTGTCACCTGCTTTGGCCCAGTCCACGACGCGCGTGCCCATCTTGCCTTCGCGGCGGACGGTGACTTCGAAAAAGCCCCGGTCCAGCGCGCAGGAGGAGAGGGAATAGGCGCGTTTGTAGGTCGGGGTGTCCGGCCAGTAGACGGTGATGAAGTGGCCGGTCTTGAATTCCGGTTCATAGCCTTCCGGCCACCGGAACTTGAGGGTCTTGACGTCGGGCAATTCGAGCGTGGCCGTTTCGATGAGCATTTCGGCGGGTTTGACTGGTGGCATAAGTTCCTTGGTTGAAAACTGGCGGAGAGAGTGGGATTTGAACCCACGGTAGTGTTACCTACGCACGCTTTCCAGGCGTGTGCCTTAAACCACTCAGCCATCTCTCCGTTTGCGGCTGCAAATGTGACGGGGCAGGGGAATTTGCGCAACCATTTTTCCGGCGACGTTTCCGGTTGCCGGCGCGCAAAACCCCTTGCTTCCCGACGACTGCCGGTTAGGATGGCGGTGAACTTGTTACCGCAATCCAAGCGTTCAACGTCATCTGAATTATGGCCGATAAAACCAGCAAGCAACCCGAGAACGTCCCCGGCAAATGGTATGTGGACACCACCTGCGTCCCCTGCAACGTCTGCGTGGACTGCGCGCCCACGCTTCTGAAGTTCAGCGAAGACCAGAGCCACGTCTATTTTGCCAAACAGCCCGCCGGGGCCGCCGAGGATGCCGCCGCGCAGGCCGCGCTCGACATCTGCCCGACCGGTTCCATCGGTAACGACGGGGAATAATTATTGCCATGCCTGAAATCGTCAAATTTGTGGATCACGGCGCGGCGATGGTGACGCCCGCCATCGTGGAGAAAGTTTTGCGCCAGCTCCCGCTGTGGAAGGTGGAGTTCACGCAGA
>JAPLTZ010000075.1:5408-6735 GCA_026397895.1 Verrucomicrobiota bacterium
CCTCGTGGATCAATTGGAGTTTCTGGCGGACGCTGTGGAGGATTTTGCCGAGGGTGCTTACCGCGATCTGCCCTATGTCGCATTCGCCGAAGCCGTCTTTGCCCTCATCTACGCCCACAAAAAGGCGGGCATCATTCCCGACTACGTTCCCCACCTGCACCGCGCGGACGATTCCAGTGTGGTGCGCGCCGTGCTGATCCAGAACGAAAAAGCCTTCGCCGTCTACGCCGGCGTGCAGGGTGTGGACTGGACGAAGATCACGAGCGAGCCGTAAGTTTTTCCGGCGACGGCATTGTCATCCGCCTCGTCCCCGCTTAACTTCTCCGCGCATGGCCCGCGCAGTCCTGTTCGACATTGACGGCACGCTCATCCGCACCGGCGGGGCGGGCGTGAAAGCGTTTGCCCGCGCGGGCGAAACCGCCTTCGGCATCGTGAATGGCACGGCGCACATGAAATTCGCCGGGCGCACGGATACGGGTCTTGTCCGGGAATTCCTCACGCTGCACCGCCTCGAACCCAGCCTGGAAAACATCCGCCGCTTTCTGGACGCCTACGTCTTCTGGCTCGACCAGATGCTCCCGCAATGTAGCGGCGGCGTCTGCCCCGGCGTGTGGAAATTCATCGCGGATCTGCGCGCGCTGCCCGAGCCGCCGGTCATCGGCCTGCTCACCGGCAATATCCGGCTCGGCGCGGAAATCAAGCTGCGCCACTACGGCCTCTGGCAGGAGTTTGCCACCGGCGCGTTCGCCGACGACCACGAAGACCGCGACCAGATCGCCGTGGCCGCCCACCGGCGCGTCGGTGAAAAATTAAAGCGGGAACTGCGCGGCGAAGAAATCATCGTCGTCGGCGACACGCCGCACGACATCCGCTGCGGCCGGGCCATCGGGGCGCGCGTCATCGCCGTGGCCACCGGCGGGTCGGAGTTCGAGGAGATTAAGAAGCACTCGCCCGACTGGTGCGTGAAGGACTTGCGCGAAGTGATGGCGCGAGAAGTTTGTCGCTGAATCAGTGTCTGTGCGGCCCGCCGCCGCAACAACCACCGCATCCGCCGCCGCGCGGGGTGGCGCATGCCGGGGCATCGCTATTGCCAGCCGAGGAGGAGGCGAAGGTGGAGAACTTCTTGTCGAGCTTCGTCGAGCCGCAATGCGGACACTTCGCGCCCTTCCAGTTGCTGGAGCGCACCAGAATCTCGCTGTCTTTTTCGCAGCCCTCGCAATGAAACTCGTAAATCGGCATGGGCGTAAGTTAGCCGGCGGCGCGAAAATCTCAAGCCTGCGCCTTGCTGGAAACGATTCTTGCGCTAGAGTAACAGCCCATGCGAAAC
>JAPLTZ010000203.1:0-4930 GCA_026397895.1 Verrucomicrobiota bacterium
AGACCATTGCCTTGCCGAGCGCGCCCGGCTCGATGGGGTTCTGTCCGCCTTCCGCCGTGAGGCTTTTGCCGACGAAGATGACGGTGGCGGGTTCGTAGAAATATTTCAGCTCCCCGGTGGTGTTGACGAGCAGGCATTCCACTTCGCCGGGCGCGAAGGCGGTTTTGCCGTTGATTTCGCTGCGATAGACAAACTTCAGGCCGCGCTCGGCCAGTTCCTTGCCGACCTGCCGGGCGCGCTCGAAATGGCGCGGGACGAGCACGAGAAACAAATCGGGAAATTTCGCCCGCAAACGCAGGAATTGTTCGGCGAGCAAAGCCTCCTCGCCCGCGTGTGTGCTGCCGGCGACGATGATTTTGGCGTTGGCCGGCACGGCGAGTTGGCGGAGGAGCGCGCCGACATCAAGCGGCGTTTTGTCCTCCAACCGCGCGGCGTCGAACTTGAGGTTGCCGATGACCTGGATGACTTCCGGGCGGCAGCCGAGTTCGCGCAGGCGGGCGGCATCGGCCTCGTTCTGCACGCCGACGCCGGCGAAGGACGCGAAGAGCGGGCGGAACAGAAACCCGAAGCGCTTGTAGCCGCGAAAGGATTTTTCCGAGACGCGGGCGTTGACGAGGAAGACGGGGATGCCGAGTTTCTGGGCGCGCCAGGGCCAGATTTCCGCCTCGGCCAGCACGATGGCTTCGGGATGGATGACGCTGAAGGCGCGGTTCACGCAGCGGGCGCAGTCCACGGGGTAATAGATTTTGCCGGTGCGGGCGGGGAGTTTTTTCAGCAGTTCGCCCATGCCGGTGGTCGTGGTGGTGGAGACGACGATCTTGACATTGGGCACGCGGGGTTCGAGCGCGCGGATGAGCTGGGTGCAGAGGTTGACCTCGCCGACGCTGACGGCGTGCAGCCAGATCATGTGGCGGTTGGTGATGGACTGCTTGAACCGGGCGTCGTATTTGCCGAAGCGCTGGGCGAAGTTCTCCTGCCAGTTGCCGCGCCGCCGCATCCGCCAGAAATAATACGGGGTGGAAACGATGAACCCGACCGTGAACAGGATGTTGTATAGCGTGCGCACTCTGATTGAAACCGTGACGGCGGGGAAATGTCCCTGAAACCGCCGCCGGCGGCAAAGCAAATGTTGCGCCCGCCGGTGGAATTCAACATTGCCTGCCCGTCGCAAAATCCCTAACCTTGTCACCGATGAAACATCAGTTGGAGTTTGAAAAGCCCATCACGGAACTGGAGAACAAGCTCGAGGAGTTGAAGACCCATCCCGAAGAACACGCGATGGACGTGAACTTCGAGAACGAAATCCGCGCCATCGAGGAAAAAATCGCGGAGACCCGCAAACAGATTTTCTCCAACCTCAACGCCTGGCAGCGCGTCCAGATGGCGCGCCATCCCAAACGGCCGTTCACGCTCGATTACATCCGGCACGCCTTCACGGATTTCAACGAACTCCACGGCGACCGCCTCTTCGCCGACGACCACGCGATGGTCGGCGGCTTTGCGCGCCTTGGCGGACACCGCGTCGTCGTCATCGGCACGCAAAAAGGCCGCGACACCAAGGAAAACATCCTCCGCAACTTCGGCTCCGCCCACCCCGAAGGCTACCGCAAAGCCCTCCGCCTGATGCGCCTCGCCGACAAGTTCCAACTGCCCATCGTCACCATCATTGACACCGCCGGCGCGTATCCGGGCGTGGCCTCGGAGGAACGGCATGTCGCCGAAGCCATCGCGGTGAATCTGCGCGAGATGATGCTCCTTTCCGTGCCGGTCATCGCCGTCGTCATCGGCGAAGGCGGCAGCGGCGGCGCCCTAGGCATCGGCGTGGCCGACCGCGTGCTCATTTTGGAAAACGCCTACTACTCCGTCATCAGCCCCGAAGGTTGCGCCGCGATTCTCTGGAAAGACCGCAAAGCCTCCGCCCAGGCCGCCGAGGCGCTGAAAATCACGGCGAAAGATTTGCTCGAACTCAAACTCGTGGACGAAATCATCCCCGAACCGCTCGGCGGCGCGCACAACGACCACCCCGCCACCGCCGCGAACCTGAAAGATGTCATCCTCAAACACCTCGCCGAACTCCAAGCCCTTCCGACCGCCGAGCGGCTGCAAAAGCGCTACGCCAAATTCCGCGCCCACGGCCACTTCCTCGAAAAAGGCGAGGCCGTGCCGACAAAAGCCCCGCGCAAAAAAGCCGCCGCCAAGCCCGCCCCCGTCGCCTGATTCCGCCGGGCCGTTGTCCGCCATGTTGTATCCGCTCACATTCAAGCCCATCTTCAAGGAACGCGTCTGGGGCGGGCGCAATCTGGAAACCATCTACCAGAAACCGCTGCCGCCCGGCAAAGTCATCGGCGAATCCTGGGAAATCTCCGACCGCCCCGGCGACGCCAGCGTCATCGCCAACGGCCCGCTCGCCGGGAAAGATTTGCGCTGGCTCATGGAGAACCGCGCCGACGATCTCCTCGGCTCCGCCCGCCCGCACGGCGACCATTTTCCGCTGCTCATCAAGATTCTCGACGCGCAGGACAAACTCTCCCTCCAAGTCCACCCGCCCGCCAAACTCGCGCCCAAACTCGGCGGCGAACCCAAGACCGAGATGTGGTATTTCGCGCACACCGCGCCGTGGGCGGAAGTTTACGCCGGCCTCAAACGCGGCGTCACCCGCGCCGAATTCGAGCAGAAGATCAAGACAGGCGAAGTCGGCCAATGCTTCCACCGCATCTCCGTGCAGCCCGGCGACGCCCTCTTCCTCCCCAGCGGCCGCGTCCACGCCATCGGCGCGGGCAACGTCATCTTTGAAATCCAGCAGAACTCCGACACCACCTACCGCGTGTTCGATTGGAATCGCACCGGCCTCGACGGCCAGCCCCGCGAACTCCACATCGCCGACGCGCTCGCCTCGATTGATTTCAAGGACTTCGAGCCGCAACTCGCCGCCGGCAAACCCGTGCCCGGCCCGAACCACATCACCCGCCTGCTCGTCAGCGACCCGCTGTTCAAGGTCAACGAAATCACCCTGCGCCAAAACGACTACGTTCTGCCCCGCCTGCCCCGCCCGCAAATCATCGGCCTCGTCCAAGGCCAGCTCACCGTCAAGGCCGGCGAACATTCGCTGAAACTGCGCGCCGGCGAATTCTGTCTCATCCCCGCCGCGTTGCGCACCGCCACCCTGACCACCGCCGCGCCCGCCACGTTCCTGCACGTTGACCCCGCATGAAGACGCAGGACCTCAAATCCTTTTTGCAACGCTGGCTCATCAACACGCTCGCCGTGCTCGTCGCCGTCAAGCTCGTCCACGGCATCCGCTACGAAACAAACACCGACCTCCTCGTCGCCACGCTCGTGCTCGGCATCTTGAATTCTTTTTTGCGCCCGCTGCTGATGCTGATTTCCCTGCCGCTGCTCATCTTCACCCTCGGCCTGTTCACGCTCGTCATCAACGCCCTGCTCCTCTACTTCGTCGGCAATCTGGTGACCGGCTTTCATGTGGTGAATTTCAAATCCGCCTTCTGGGGCGCGCTGGTCATCAGCGTCGTCTCCTTCGCCGTCAACACGCTCACCGGCGTCGGCAAATCCCGCATCCACATCCGCCGCAGCCGGCCGCCCGGCCCCAAACCGCCCCCGGACGACGGCGGCGGCCCGGTGATTGATGTGTAGCGGCGTCTCGGCAGAGCGCCGCATCCTCCCTTCCGCTTTGAAAACAGCGGCGCTCTGCCGAGACGCCGCTACGCAAGAAGCTGGTAAGCCGCGCGGTTGGTGGCGATGCCTTGCGCGTTGAAACCCCGCTCGAAGTCCGTGGTCACCGCGCTCAATTCCGCCGGCGTTTCCACCGCGCAAAAATGCGCGCTGGCCGCGAACACCGACGTCATCTGCTCAAAATAATCCGCGTCGTCCGTCCGCAAGAACACCACGCCGCCCGGCGCGAGCGCGAGCCGCGCGAGCTCGGGGAAACGCTCGTTGATGAGCCGGTGGCGACGATGCTTCCGCTTCGGCCACGGGTCGGGGAAATAGACATGAATCGCCGCCGCCGCGTGCGCGGGCAGGAGGTATTCCAGAAAATACGCGGACTCGATGCGCACAACGCGCAGGTTCGTCAATCCGGCGCGGCGACCCTTGCGGTCGGTCTTGCGGACGCGGCCCAGCAGCCGCTCCACGCCGATGAAGTTGCGCTCGGGATGCAGCTTCGCGTAGGCCGCAAGGAACGAGCCGTCGCCGCTGCCCAGTTCGATTTCGAGCGGCTGCGGCTGCGGCTGCGGGAAAAGCTCGGTGAGGTCGAGCCGCTCCACGATGGAGCGCAGCGTCACCAACAGGCTGGCGGGCGGTTGGGGAGCGAGCGGGTTCACTTGGCGATTCGATCCTGAAACAGGTCATCCGGCCATGCCAACCTCGGGCATGGCCGGATGAAATTGTCCGACAATCGAGATGGTTCGGGCTAGAAGCGGTAATTCACGCCCGCGCGGATGATGTGGCCCTTGGTTTCGGTGTCGAATCGGAATGTGCCAAAATCCGGAGTAGTGGCAACGCCGGTGGAAGTTTGGTTGTCAAACGCGAAATACAGGTATTCGAGTTTGATGGACCAATGGCGATTGATGGCGTGTTCGATACCGCCGCCGACCGTGTAGCCCCAGATGAAATCCTTGCTGGAAGTATCAACCAGTCCACCGCCGGGAATCAAACTGTCGTCCACCACCCGGGTGCTGGAGTTCAAACCGATGGCGCCGCCGGTGGCGTAAATCAGCCAGTTGTGGTCGAGCGCGATGCCGACGCGACCGCGCAGCGTGGTGTAAAAATCACTCGAGCTTTCACCGCGCGTGTCTATGGAGCCGGGATACGCCCCGCTGCCATGCACATTCATGTAGCCGAGGTCGGCTTCCGGTCCGATGACGAGGCGGCCCCACTGGAAGGTGTAGCCCAGTTGTGCGCCGCCGACGAACCC
>JAPLTZ010000203.1:4954-5407 GCA_026397895.1 Verrucomicrobiota bacterium
TTCCAAATACCGCTGCCGCTGTTCCAACCATCCAGATCGGTGTTCTCGCTGTTGCCGAATTGACCGCCGGCATGCAGGCCGACATAAAAGCCCTTCCAGTCAAACACCTCGCTATCGCACGGTTTCTGGGCCGCGCAGGCCGGTTTCAGATCGAGCGCAAGCGCCTGGTTGCCGGCGAATGAGGCAATGGCCAGCAGGTTGCAGAGGATGAGTTTTTTGGCTGACAATGATGTGGTATTCATATGTGGGAGACTAAATCCGCAATCGCGCGGTGTGTCAACCGCCAAATGCCTGTCGCACTTGCTCCTCGGCAACCCGCTGGCCCCAGACGACGCGGCCGATTTTCCGGGCGAGGACGAACTTGATTTCGCCGCCGCTCACTTTCTTGTCAAGGCGCATGGCGGCGAAAAGTTTTTTCCGCTGCGGCACGTCCAGCCGCACCGTCACCGGCAG
>JAPLTZ010000422.1 GCA_026397895.1 Verrucomicrobiota bacterium
ACTCATCATCCTCGACGAGCCGACCATCGGCCTCGACCCGAACCAGATCCGCTCCGTCCGCCAGCTCATCAAGGATCTGGCGCAGAAGCACACCGTCCTCATCTCCACGCATCTGCTCCACGAGGCGGAACTGACGTGCAGCCGCATGATCATTTTGCGCGAGGGCAAAATCCTCGCCGAAGGCACGCCGGAAAACTTGCAGCAGACGATGAGCAAGAGCGTGAAGGTCATCGCCGAGATCGCCGCGCCGCTCGCCGAACTGAAACAATGCTGGGAAACGCTGCCCGGCGTCGCGCTGTTCGACATTGCGGCGGCGGACGGCGGATTTCATCGCTGCTCCCTCACGCCCCGCAACGGCGCGGATTTGCGCGCGGAAGTTTTCGCGCTGGTGAAACAGCGCGGCTGGTCGCTGCGCGAACTCACGCGCAGCCGGCATTCGCTGGAGGACATTTACGTGCGCCTCACCCGCCAGTATGACGAGGAGGAGGAACTCTGATGCAAGCCTACCTCACGCTCACGCGCCGCGAGCTGGCCGCGTATTTCGTCTCCATGACCGGCTACGTCGTGGTCGCCGCCGCCGTGTTCCTGACGGGCCTGAGCTTCACCGTGCTGCTGGTGAAATTGCAGGACGCGCCCACGCCCATGCCGGTGACGGAACTGTTTTTCGCCACGCCGTTCTTCTGGCTCATCGTCCTGCTCGCCGCGCCGGTCATCACCATGCGGCTGTTCGCGCAGGAAAAATTCGCCGGCACGTTCGAGACGCTGATGACCGCGCCGGTGAGCGACCGGCAGGTGGTGCTCGCGAAATTCACCGCCGCGTGGATTTTCTTTCTGCTGCTGTGGCTGCCGCTGCTGGCGAACATCCTCATTCTGCGCCGCTTCACCAGCGACCCCGCCGCGCTGGACGCCGGCACGGTCGGCGGCGCGTTCCTCGGCCTCGCGCTGCTCGGCGGCGTGTTCATGGCGGGCGGGCTGCTCGCCTCGGCGATCACGCGCAGCCAGATCGTCGCGGCCATGATCTGCCTCGCCGGCGGCACGACGCTGTTCCTGTTGAGCTTCCTCGGCGACCGGTTCGACGCCCACAGCGGGCTGCTCGCGCAGGCCTGCAATTACCTCAACCTCTTCGACCACATGAGCGACTTCGCGCGCGGCGTGGTGGACACGCGCCCGGTGTTTTTCTACCTGAGCCTGACCGCGCTGTTCCTGTTCCTCACGCTGCGCGTCGTGGAAAGCCGCCGCTGGAGATAACATGGCCACCGAACCCACACCTCCCCCCAGCTTCTCCGCCAGCCGCAAATGGGCCGGCCGCCTCAACGCCTTTGCCGCCATCGCCGTCGTGCTCGCGCTCGGCGTGATGCTGAATTACCTCGCCGCCCGCCATTTCGCGCGGCTGCCGCTCACCGGCCGCCAGCGCACCGCGCTTTCCGCGCAGACCGCGCGCGTGCTGCGCTCGCTCACCAACGAAGTCCGTGTCACCGTCTTCTTCGACACGCGCGACCAGGAGGAATTGCACGGCCTCACCACCGCGCTGCTCCGCGAATACACCTACCTCAACCCGAAAATCATTTTCAAAACCATCGACCCCACGCGCCAGCCCGCCAAAGCCGAACTCCTCCTCGCCAAATACAAACTCACCGGCCTGAAGGACAAAAATTTCATCATCCTCGACTGCGGCGACCGCACCAAAGTCATCTACGAAAGCGAACTCTCCGACTACGACGTCAACGCCTTCCTCGGCGGGCGCACCAAGGAATTCCACCGCATCGCCTTCAAGGGCGAGATGCTTTTCACCACCGCCATCTTCAACCTCGCCAACCCGCGCCAATACAAAGTCTGCTTCACCGCCGGCCACGGTGAACACGACCCCGAAAAACCCGACCACCCGCACGGCTACGGCAAATTCGCCGCCATCCTCGCCGAACGCAGCAACGCGCAGTGGGAAAAACTTCCCCTGCTCGGCACCAACGACATTCCCGCCGACTGCCAGCTCCTCGTCATCGCCGGCCCGCGCCTGCCCTTTGCCGACGCCGAGCTGGAAAAGATCAGCCGCTTCCTCAAACAAGGCGGCCGCCTCTTCGCCCTCGTCGGCAACCTGGCCTACACCGGCAGCCGCCAGACCGGCCTCGAAAAACTCCTCGCCGACTTCGGCGTCGGCGTCGCCGCCAACATGGTTTTCGACCCAAAAAATTCCCCCACCGGCAACGACCTCCTCACCGCCGTCATCAACCGCGCTCATCCCATCACGAAAGCGTTGATGTCCGACGACGCCGACCTCCGCCTCCGCCTCGTCCTGCCCCGCGCCGTCGGCAAATCCACCACCGCCACCAACACCAGCCCCGACGCGCCCAAGGTGGACGTCCTCGCCGCCACCAGCGAAGCCGGCACCGAAGCCAGCGAAATCCGCGACGGCGTCCCCTACCGCAACCCCTACACCGACCACACCGGCACGTTCCCGCTCATCGCCGCCGCCGAGCAGGGCAACGTCAAGGGCATCACCACCGACCGCGGCGCCATGCGCCTCGTCGTCGTCGGCGATTCCCTCGCGCTCGACAACGAGCTCATCGACACCGTGCCCGCCAACCACTATTTCGCCGCGCTCGCCGTGGACTGGCTGCTCGACCGCCCCGAAGTTTTGCTGCAAGGCCTGTTGCCGCGTCCGCTCAAGGAATACCGCGTCGTCATGAGCAGTTGGCAGCAGAAAATCGTCTCCGGCATCTTCCTCGCCGGCATGCCCGGCCTCGTCCTCCTCCTCGGCGGCCTCGTCTGGTGGCGTCGTCGGCAATGAAACCCCGCACCACCATCACCCTGCTCGGCCTCGCCGTCGCGCTCTTCGCGTTCATCTTTTTCTACGAACGCCACACCGGCCAGACCGGCGACGACACCAAGCCTGGCCGCCTCCTGCCCGGCCTCGCCGCCGCCGCCGTCAACGCCGTGCAAGTCCGCCCGCTCGGCCAGCCCGAAATCAGCGCCACGCGCAAAAACCAGAACTGGCGCATCACCCAGCCCATCGCCGCCACCGCGCATGACGCCGCCATTGACAACCTCCTCCAAAACCTCGCCGGCCTCGAATGGCACAAGCGCCTCACCGCGCAGGACCTCAAAGGCCGCGACAACGCCGACCGCGAATTCGGTTTCGACCCGCCGCAATTCGCCATCACGCTCCAGCAGGGCGAGCAGAAATTCCAACTCCGCCTCGGCTCGCGCACCGCGCTCGGTGACGAAATTTTCGCCCAGGTCGCCGGCGTGAACGAAATCTACGTCACCGACGCCAGCCTGTTGAAACTTCTGCCGCGCACCGTCAGCGCCTGGCGCGACCCCGCGCTCGTGAACCTGAAAGACCTCGCCTTCGACCGCCTCATCGTCACCACCGGCGCGAAAAGTTTCGAGCTTCAGCGCGACCCCACCGACCGGCTCTGGCGCATGACCCGCCCGCTCGAAGCCCGCGCCGACAATCCCAAGATCGAAAGCCTGCTGCGCCAGCTCCAGACCCTCCGCGCCAGCCAGTTCGTCACCGACGACCCCAAGGCCGACCTCGAACCCTTCGGCCTCGCGCCCGCCGCGCTCGGCGTCACGCTCGCCCAAGGCGCGACGCCCGTGCTCGCCCTGCAATTCGGCAAAAGCCCCACCAACAATTCCGCCCAGGTCTTCGCCCGCCGCGCCGACATGACCGGCGTCTGCCTCGTCGCCGGCGAACTGCTCGCCGCGTGGCGCGCGCCGCACGAGGATTTCCGCGACCACCGCCTCGCCGGCCTCAACGGTGAAACCGTGGACGAGATCGAAGTCCGCGCCGCCGCCAGCTTCACCGTGCGCCGCATCACCAATGACCAGTGGTTCGTCACCGCGCCCGAAAAATTTCCCGCCGACGCCGCCCTCGTCCACGACCTCCTCGGCGGCATCAGCAGCCTGCAAGTCACGCAATTCGTCAAGGCCGTCGTCACCGAACCCGACCTGCCGAACTACGGCCTCGCGCCCGCCGCCAGCCAGTTCCTGCTCAGGGCCGGCGGCAGCAACACGCTCGTCGCCCAGCTCGAATTCAGCGCGCCGCAGAACGGAAAAACCTTCGCCCGCCGCAGCGACGACTCCGCCGTTTACGCCGTCCGCGCCGAGGATTTGCGGCGGTTGAACTTCACCGGCTGGCATCTGCGCGAGCGGCGGCTCTGGAACTTCACCGAGGAACAGGTCACGCGCCTCGCCCTCCGCCAGCGCGGCGTCACGCGCGAATTGCTCCGGCAAGGCGCAAACAAATGGGCCTTCGCGCCCGGCTCGCAGGGCATCATCAACCCCTTCGCCGTCGAGGAGACCGTCCACCGCCTCGGCGAACTCTACGCCGACGCCTGGCTTGACCGCGGCGAAACCGCCCGCGCGAACTACGGCTTCACCAACGATCCCATCCAGCTCACGCTCACCGTCAAGCGCGGCGAGCAGCCCGAAACCTTCACGCTCGACTTCAGCGGCGCCACGCCCGGCCGGCCGCCCTACGTCGCCGTCCCGCTCGACGGCCAGCCGTGGATTTTTGAATGTTCCACCGCGATCGGCGAACTCATCCGCAGCTACCTGACGCTGCCGGCGAATCCTTGAACGCATGAAGCCCGGCCCAGGAAAAATATCGCCGCCGGCCCGCCGCAGTTTGTGGCAACGCCTGCGGATTTATTTCCGCCGCTTCCGCGCCGCCGTGTGGACGCTCGTCATCCTCGCCATCCTCGCCACGCTCTGGTTCAACCAGATCGGCCTGCCCGGATTCCTCAAGCGCCCGCTGCTGGAAAAACTCCGCGCCCGCGGCATCGAACTCCAGTTCACCAACCTGCGCCTGAGCTGGTCGCGCGGCTTCGTCGCCTACAACGTCCGCTTTGGCCGCGCCGCCGACCCCGCCGCGCCGCAGTTCTCCGCCCGCCGCGTCGAAGTCCCGCTCAACAGCGTCGCGCTGCGCCATTTTGATTTCGAGATCGGCGGCCTCGCCCTGTGCGACGCCCTGCTCCGCTGGCCCATCAACGAGACCAACCAGCCCGCGCGCGAACTCACCGTCACCAACCTCAACGCCACCGTCCACTTCCTGCCCGGCGACGAGTGGCAGCTCGACAACTTCTCGGCGCGCGTCGCCGGCGCGAAAGTTTTGCTGAACGGCGGACTCGCCCACGCCTCCGCCATCCGCCACTGGCGTTCCGCCGCCACCACCCAAACCAACCTTCCCGCCACCGAAGCCCACCCGCCCGTCGCGTTGCGCGCGCAGTTGCGCCGGTTCGCCGACGCGCGGGAGCTGGCGGTGTTTTCCCGGCCGCCGGAACTGCGCCTGAACCTGTTCGGCGACGCGCGGGATTTCAGCAGCTTCAAACTCACCGCCAGCTTCGCCGCTGCCGAAGCCGTCACGCCGCTGGGCACGCTCGCCAACACCCGCTTCACCGTCCGGGCCGCCGGGTTCGGCCGGACGGCGGCGGCCACCAACCTCCCCGCGTCCGGCCTGGTTTTTGTCCACCTCCAGACCCGG
>JAPLTZ010000439.1 GCA_026397895.1 Verrucomicrobiota bacterium
CCCCAAGCGCCTCGGGGGGGGGCCGCCTACAAGCACGCTTCCCTCGAAGCCCAGGTGGCCAACCTCGCCGACGAAATCACCTACTACAGCCACGACCTCGACGACGGCCTCGATTCCGGCCTGCTCAACGAAGCCGAGTTGAACCAGCACGTCCGCATCTGGGCCGCCGCCGCGCGCCGCGTGAAGCGCGCGCACGGCAAACTCCCCGACGAATGCCGCCGCTACTTCATCATCCGCTGCCTGATTGACGGGCAGGTGGAGGACGTCGTCGCCACCACCGAGCAGAACATCGCCCGCGCCGGCGTCCAAAGCGCCGATGAAGTCCGCCTCCACCCGCGCCCGCTCGTCCAATACAGCCCCGAACGCCGCCGGCTGAATCAGGAGATGCGGAAATATCTCTACCAAAACCTCTACTTCAGCCGCGAAGTGGACGAAGCCAACACCCGCGCCGTGCGCCTGCTGGAGGAATTGTTCCGGCACTACCTCGCGCATCCCGCCGACATCGGCGGCAAATCCCGCCGCCGCATGACCAAGGTCGGCCTGCACCGCGCCGTGTGTGATTACCTGGCCGGCATGACCGACCGCTACGCCATGCAGGAACACCAGCGGCTGTTCGGCCTGCCGCGCTGACGGGCGCGGTTCAAATGCCGGGGCGGGAAGGGAAGGGAACTCAACGGACTTCGGTGGAAGCTTTGCAGTCTATTACTATATTAGGCATATTAGGCCGCACGGATTGTGGATGTGAGTGTGTCATGTCTGCTGAGGGTCATAAACGCGACAGCCGAGCGATGAAGCGACGCTCGAAAGGCGCTGCATGGCGCGCGGACTCTTGAGCAACTCGTAGCCGCAACAAACCGTCGTCGAAGAAACCGTGCGCTCGTCCAGAAAGGTAAAGCCGACCTGAAAGTAGCTGCCATCTCCTTCCCAATCGAGTGAACTGCCGCCATCGGAAATGTCGGGGAACTCGTGAATGAATGCCTGTCTGGCGGTCTCAAGCGGCAACGATACGATACCGGGAAACTCCACGGTATCCTGCAACTCACGAAGAACCTGCTCCGGGTCGATTGTCGCTCCGGGCTGCTCTCGCCAAAAGAAAATGTCGTAGCTCATGCGATGCGCGTAGTGCGGCCTAACAGTGACTTGAACTCCAAGTTTGCAGTCTATTACTTTTCACGGATTTGACTTTCTTCTTGGCAAAGAGATTTGTCCAGAGCGTTTTGCCGGGAGGTGCGGGATTATGCCGTTGCCGGAAGTCCTGGTAGGGACAGCGCGCTGCGCTGTCCCCGTCGCCGAGCGCAGCGTTAGGCGACGGAACCGAATTGCCAGAACCCGCGTTTTCCCACGTTCGTTCCGCCCTCCGCTCGCGCTCCGGGCGGGGACATCGCGGCGCGATGTCCCTACCATTTCAAATTGGGACACTGCCAGTTCCCGAAACTCATTGATAGCGGAACGTATTTTCCACATTCTGTAACCTGAATCTGAAATCAACGTCTTTGCACCGATGAATCTGACCCAAGCCGCCTTGCGCCGCCCCATCACCATCGTGGTGCTGGTCATCGCGGTCGTCGCCGCCGCCGGCCTCGCCCTGCAACGCATGGCCCGCTACATCTTCCCGCCGCTCGGCATCCCCACCATCTACGTCGCCCAACCCTTCGGCGGCATGGACCCCGCCCAGATGGAAGGCAACCTGACCTACTATTACGAATACCATTTCCTCTACATCACCGGCATCGAGCACGTGGAATCCAAATCCATCCAGGGCGCGAGCCTGATGAAACTGCAATTCCATCCCGGCACGGACATGGCCGCCGCGATGGCCGAAACCGTCGCCTACGTCAACCGCGCCTGCCGCCCGGCACGCCCGGGCCGTTCGTGATGCGCTTCGACGCCGGCAGCGTTGCCGTCGGCCAGCTCGTCTTCTCCACCGAAAACCCCACCCGCACCGTCGGCCAGATGCAGGACGCCGCGCTCAACATGGTGCGCCCGCTGTTCGCCACGCTGCCCGGCGTGTCCGCGCCGCCGCCGTTCGGCGGCAGCGCCCGCACCATTCTCATCAACCTCAAGCCCGACCGCCTCCGCGCCTACGGCTTCTCGCCCGATGAGATCGTCACGGCGATGTCGCAGGCCAACCCCATCAGCCCGTCCGGCAACATGAACCTCGGCGACAAATACCCGCTCGTCCCCGTCAACGCCGTCGTCAAGAACATCAAAGACCTCGAAGCCGTCCCGCTCCGCACCAGCGCCGACGGCGCGGTCTTCCTCCGCGACGTCGCCACCGTCGAGGACGGCGCGGACATCATCTCCAGCTACGCCCTCGTCAACGGCCGCCGCACCGTCTACATGCCCGTCACCAAGCGCGCCGACGCCTCCACGCTCACCGTCGTTGACCTCGTGAAGAAGAATCTGCCCAAGTTCCAGAGCGCCGTGCCGGACGACATCAAGGTCAGCTACGAATTCGACCAGTCGCCCGTCGTCACCCGCTCCATCAACGACCTCGTCAAGGAAGGCGCGGTCGGCGCCATCCTCACCGGCCTCATGGTGCTGCTGTTCCTGCGCGACTGGCGCAGCGCGTTCGTCGTCGTCATCAACATCCCGCTCGCGCTGCTCGCCGCCGTGTTCGCGCTGTGGGTCGGCGGCCAGACCATCAACCTCATGACCCTCGGCGGCCTCGCGCTCGCCGTCGGCATCCTC
>JAPLTZ010000180.1 GCA_026397895.1 Verrucomicrobiota bacterium
ACAGCTTCGTCCACAACCCGGTTCTGATGGCCGAGGTGTTGACCGGGCTGCAACCGAAGCCCGGCGGATGCTACGCCGATGGCACGCTCGGTGGGGCTGGGCATGCGGCGGCAATTTTAGCAGCGAGCCGTCCGACCGGATGGCTGTATGGCTGCGATCGCGACGGCATCGCGATTGAGGCGGCGACGGCTCGGCTGGCGGAGTTTGCTGGGCGGTTTGAATTGCGGCGCGGTAATTTTTCGGAGCTGGCGGAGTGGTTGCCGGAGAAAAGTTGCGATGGCGTGCTGCTGGACCTGGGCGTGAGTTCGCCGCAACTGGACGAGGCGGAACGCGGGTTCAGCTTCCAGCAGGACGGCCCGCTGGATATGCGGATGGACGCGCGGCAGCCGTTGACCGCGGCGGACGTGGTGAACACGACCGGCGCGGAGGAGTTGGCGAAGATTTTTTGGGAATACGGCGATGAGCCGCAGTCCCGGCGGTTCGCGAAGGCGATCGTGATGGATCGGCAGACGCAGCCGTTCGTGACGACGAAGCAGTTGGCGGATTTGATCGAGCGGTTGGCGCCGCGGCGCGGCAGCCGGACGCATCCGGCGACGAAAGTTTTTCAGGCGCTGCGAATCGCGGTGAATGACGAGATTGGTTCTTTGAGACGCGGGTTGGACGGGGCGGTGAGGATTTTGAGGCCCGGCGGCCGGCTGGCAGTGATCACATTTCACTCGCTGGAAGACCGGGCGGTGAAAGATTTTGGGCGCGCGCGCACGCGGGACTATGCATTACCTGGAGGGGTGGATGTGCCAGAACTGCGTGTGCCGCGCGACCCGGATTTGAAATGGGTGGAGCGCAAGGCGATCAAGCCTGGCCCGGCGGAACTGGCGGAAAACCCGCGCAGCCGCAGCGCGCAACTGAGAGTGCTGGAGAAAATTTGACATGGCGAAGAATAGAAAAAATCAGTCGGCGGCGGTCCGGTTCGGCCCGGCGCTGAAGGCGTTTTTGCTGTGCCTGTTCATCGGCGGGTCGGGCATCGGTTACGTCTGGCAGAAAAACCAGATTTACGAACTGGGCCGGCAGATCAAGGCCCGCGAAAACCGGCTGCACGATTTGCAGGTGCAGAACGAAAAGGCGCGGCGACAGATTGCGATGCTGCATTCGCCGCAATACATCGAGCAGCGCATCAAGGAATTGAACCTCGGTCTGGTGCAACCCCAGCCGAACCAAATCTGGCGGATGGTCGAGCCGTCAGCGGAGACATTGAATGTCGCGAGCGCGCCGCGCGGCCAGCAGGTGGCCGCCCGGCAGAACCCGAACCCCGCCATGCCATGAGTTGAAATCATTTGTTGCCTCCGCCCGTGGTGCCGTCGGATGAGGAACCGATCGCTGCGGGCGGATGGCAGCACCAACGCGGGGCATCGGGATAATCAGAAAATTTTCGCCGCCGCCCGTGATGCATCGGTTGAGGGGCCGATGTTCGCGGGCGGCTGGCGGCTTTCAGGACATGGTGAAGCATTTGCAATTTCGGCGGTTGGTCTGGCTGACGCTTTTTCTGGGTTTGGCTTTCGGTGGTTGGGGCTTCCGCCTCTTGCAGCTTCAGGTGCTGCGCCACGACGAACTTTCCAGCCTTGCCCAGCGCAACACCCAGCGCACCTTCCGGCTCGAACCCCGCCGCGGCGACATCCTCGACGCGCGCGGAAATCTCCTCGCCACCAGCGTTTTTGTGAAGACCGTCTGCGCCGACTGGAACTTCATCGGCAACCGCCTCCCCGAAGTCGCCCACGCCGTCGCGCCCCTTCTGCAACTCGACGAAGCCGGCCTCGTCAAGCACCTCGAAGCCCGCCTCCTCCGCAAGAACTCCAAAGGCGAAACCATCACCAACTCCTGCGTCGTTCTCAAACAGAAAGTCACCGCCGAAACCTGGGAACGCCTCCAGCAGG
>JAPLTZ010000413.1 GCA_026397895.1 Verrucomicrobiota bacterium
CCACACTTCTCTCCGTTGGGGATCACCGAGAGGTGTGGGTTGAAACACCAGGCAGGAATCCGTCGGAAACCGACGTTGATTTTGGCTCAATCCTAGGCCAGTTACCGGGGAATAGGAAGCTCTGTTTCCGAAAATAACCGCCGTGACGATTGGCAAGAGACTTCGCCGCGACTTTCAATTACCTTCCCGCGCATGAGCAAACGGCAGGTCATCGTGGTCGGCGGCGGCGCTGCGGGATTCTTCGCCGCCATCACCGCTGCCGAAGCCGGCGCGGACGTGACCATTCTGGAAAAAACCGCGCGCTACCTCGACAAAGTCCGCATCTCCGGCGGTGGCCGCTGCAACGTCACCCACGCCTGCTTCGACGCGCGTGAATTCGCCACGCGCTATCCGCGCGGCGGGCGGGCGCTGCTCGGGCCGTTCCAACAATTTTCCGCGAGCGACACCGTGGCGTGGTTCGCCGCGCGTGGCGTGAAGCTCAAGACTGAAGCCGATGGCCGGATGTTCCCCATCACCGACTCGTCGCAGACGATTGTGGATTGCCTGATGAATGCCGCGCAGGCGGCGGGCGTGAAGCTGCGGCTGAATTGCGGCGTGGAAAAAATCATGCGGCGCGACGGCGGCGGGTTTGATTTGGTTCTGACCGGCGGCGAAAAACTTTCCGGCGACCGCCTGCTGCTCGCGACGGGCGGCTGCCGCGCGGCGGCGGCGGGCGAACTGGCCGGGGCGCTCGGCCACACGCTCGTCGCGCCCGTGCCGTCGCTGTTCACGTTCCGCATCGAGACGCCGTGGCTGCGCGAGCTGGCGGGGATTTCCATCGCGGACGCGGAGGCGGCGATTCCGGCGGCGCGGCTGCGCGAGCGCGGGCCGGTGCTGGTCACGCACTGGGGCTTGAGCGGGCCGGGGATTCTGCGGCTGTCGGCGTGGGGCGCACGAGAGTTGCACGCGCTGGATTACAAATTTCCGCTGCTCGTGAACTGGCTGCCGCATCTCGACGCGGCGCAGGTGGAGTCGGTCTTGAATGCGCGCCGCACGAGCCAGCCCGCGAAGCTCGTGGTCAACACGCCGGTCGCGCCGCTGCCGGCGCGGTTGTGGGAGCAGCTCGTGCTGGTGGCGGGCGTCGCGCGGGAGACGCGCTGGGCGGATGTCGCGCGCGCGGCGCAGCACCGGCTGGTGCAGCAGCTCACGCGCACAGAATTGCCGGTGACGGGCAAGAGCCTGAACAAGGATGAGTTCGTGACGTGCGGCGGCGTGAAGCTGGCGGAGGTGGATTTCAAGACGATGGCGAGCCGCGTCTGTCCGGGGCTGCATTTCGCGGGCGAGCTGCTGGACGTTGACGGCGTGACGGGCGGATTTAATTTCCAGGCCGCGTGGACAACCGGCTGGCTGGCCGGGCGCGCGCTGGCGGCGTGAAAACATTTCCGCTTTGCGCGTTGTCGCTGTCGGGAAAACCGGGTATGCTGCGCTTGCTTCAGGACTCCAATTTTATGAACGACTCAATGACCGGCGAAAGCCCGGCGGACATCGCGGCGTGGAAGGAAATCGTCGCCCGCTACCAGAACCCCTCCGTCGCGCGCAGCGTGTGGCAGATCCTCAACACGGTCGGGCCGTATCTCGCGCTGTGGGCGCTGATGTATTGGAGCATGACGGTTTCGTATTGGCTGACGTTGCCGCTGGCGGTGCTGGCGGGCGGCTTTCTGGTGCGGATGTTCATCATTTTTCACGACTGCGGACACGGGGCGTTCTTCAAATCGCAGACGGCCAACCACGTCGTCGGCATCATCACCGGCGTGCTGACGTGGACGCCGTATTACCACTGGCGCTGGGAACACGCGCTCCACCACTCCGCGTCCGGCGACCTCGACCGCCGCGGCGTCGGTGACATCTGGACGCTCACGGTGCCGGAATATCTCGAGGCGTCGCGCTGGAAAAAATTCGCCTACCGCCTCGCGCGGAATCCGTTCGTGCTGTTCGTGCTCGCGCCGCTGTTTTTGTTCGTCGTCTGGCAGCGCTTCCCGAACCTGAAGCTCAAGGCCGGCCGCGAACGCCGCTCGGTCTATTGGACGAACCTCGGCCTCGCGGCAATCTGCGCGGGCCTCATCTGGCTGTTCGGCTGGCAGGCGTTTCTGCTGCTGCAACTCACCGTGCTCGGCGTGGCCGGCTCGGCGGGCGTGTGGATGTTTTACGTGCAGCACCAGTTCGAGGGCGTCTATTGGGAGCGCGGCGAGAACTGGGATTACGCCACGGCGGCGCTCCAGGGCAGCTCGTTTTACAAGCTGCCGAAGATTCTGCAATGGTTCACCGGCAACATCGGTTTCCATCACATCCACCACCTGAGCCCGCGCATCCCGAATTACAATCTGGAGAAATGCCACCGCGCCGAGCCGCTGTTCCAGACCGTGAAACCCATCACGCTGTTCGCCAGCTTCAAATCCTTCACGTTCCGGCTCTGGGACGAAAAGCGCCGCCAGCTCGTCGGCTACCGCCATCTGAAAACTCTCCGGCGCGAACAGACGCAAG